>DASUQZ010000173.1:0-3106 GCA_036280335.1 Solirubrobacterales bacterium | reverse complement strand
CCGCGCAGCTGCGCGAGCGCGGCCTCGAGTCCGGCGAGGTGCCGATCGTCGTCATGACCCACCTGCACCTCGACCACGCATCGACGATCTCCGAGTTCCCGCAGTCGACCTTCGTCGTCAGCGAGGTCGAGTGGCACGCTGCCGCGACCGGCCCCAAACCACTGCTCAACGGCTATCGCCGCGTCCACTTCGACTACGCCTTCGACTACCGCACCGTCGACTTCAACCGCGACAACATCGACTCCTACGCCAGCTTCGGCCGCACCTTCGACCTCTTCGGGGACGGCACGATCCACCTCGCCTACCTGCCGGGCCACAGCCCCGGCCATATGGCGGTGATCTGCCGCCTCGCGAAACGCGACTTCGTGATCGGCGGCGACTGCCTCTACCTGCTCGCCCAACTCGACGGCTCCGAGCCGGGCCCGCCGCGCCCCTTCGACGCCCACAACCTGCGGCGCTCGCTGCAGGAGCTGCGCCTCTTCCACCGCCAGTTCCCCGACGCGGTGATCACCCCCGGCCACGATCCGGACTTCTACGCCCGGATCGAGCAGCGCTACGAGTAGACAGACCCTCGTGCATGTCCCGCACGTGGCCGAAGATCTCGGTCGCGACCTCGAGCTGGCGCTCGCGGCTCGGCGCCGCCTCGACCGCGAAGGAGACGGGCTCGCCGAACTGGACCGTGACCCGGGGAAAGCGCAGGCGCTTCCAGCGACGCACGACCTCGGAGCCGTGGATGGCGACGGGAACGACCGGCACGCCGTATTCGAGCGCGATTCTCCCCACCCCCGGTTTCGGCTCTCCCAGCCGACCCGAGCGCGAACGACCCCCCTCGGCGTAGACGAGCAGCATCTCCCCCTGCGCGAGCAGCTGGCGGACCGTCTCGAACGCTTCTTCGTCGTGATGGCCGCGCCGCACCGGGAAGACTCCGCCGTGCTTGAAGATGTAGGTGAGGACGGGAGGGCCGAAGATCTGCGACTTGGCCATGAAGCGGACCTTCCGCCGCAGGTAGACGCCGACGAAGAAGTGGTCCATCTGGCTGAAGTGGTTGGGAGCGAGGACCAGCGGACCCTGCTTCGGGACGTTCTCGACGCCGATGGCACGCACCCGGTAGGCGAGGATCGTCGGCAGCGTGAGGATGAGGCGGACGAGCGTGTAGGTCCAGCCGACCCCCTTGCGGGCGGCTTCGTGGAACTCGGTGAAGTACTCGGCCGGGCGCGGGTCCTTGTAGACCTGCGGCTTCATCTCGCCCATTCGCGGGAGCGCTCCAACGCTCGTCTCCACTCGGCCAGCAGCTCCTCGCGCCGCGCCGCCTCCATCCGCGGCTCGTAGCGGTCCGCCTCGCGCCACATCTCCGCCACCCGCTCCACGGTCCAGGTCCCGGTCGCGATCCCGGCCAGGTAGGCGGCGCCGAGCGCGGTCGTCTCGGCGATCTCCGGCACCGAGACCGGTGCCCCCAGCACGTCGGCCTGGAACTGCATCAGCCAGCGGTTGACGGTGGCACCGCCGTCGGCCTTCAGCACCTCCAGCCGCTCGCCGCAGGCCGCCTCCTGGGCGCGGACCGCGTCGACGGTCTCGTAGGCGATCGCCTCCAGGGCGGCGCGGGCGAGGTGGGCGCGGCCGCTGCCGCGGGTGAGGCCGACGATCGTGCCCCGCGCGTAGGGGTCCCAGTGGGGCGAGCCGAGGCCGGTCAGGGCGGGGACGAAGTAGACGCCGTCGTTGGAATCGAGCGAGGCGGCGAGCGCCTCGGTCTCCCCCGCCTCGCCGATGATCCCGAGCCCGTCGCGCAGCCACTGCACCGCGGCGCCGGTGACGAAGATCGAGGCCTCGAGCGCGTAGGCGACCTCCTCGCCGACCCCCCAGGCGACCGTCGCCAGCAGGCCGTCGGGGACCTGCGGCGGCTCCGGCCCGCTGTTGAGGAGGACGAAGCTGCCGGTGCCGTAGGTGTTCTTCGCCATCCCCGGCTGGTGGCAGGCCTGGCCGAACAGGGCGGCCTGCTGGTCGCCGGCGACCCCCGCCACCGGCACCTCGCCGCCGAACTCGGTCGTGGTCCCGAAGACGCAGGAGGACGGCAGCGGCTCCGGCAGACGCTCCGGGTCGACCCCGAGCAGCCCGCAGAGCTCCTCGTCCCAGCCGAGCTCGCGGATGTCGAACAGCATCGTCCGCGAGGCGTTCGTGTAGTCGGTGACGTGGCGGCCGGTCAACTTGAAGAGGAGCCAGGAGTCGATCGTCCCGAAGACGGCCCGGTCCGCCCCCGGGGCGTTGCGCAGCAGCCACTCGATCTTGGTCCCGGAGAAGTAGGGGTCGATGGTCAGCCCGGTGCGCTCGCGGACCAGCGCCTCGTGGCCCGCCTCGCGCAGCTCGTCGCAGCGGCCGGCGGTGCGGCGGTCCTGCCAGACCAGGGCCCGGTGGACCGGCTCCCCCGTGTCGGGGTCCCAGGCGACGACGGTCTCCCGCTGGTTGGTGATCCCGATCGCCTCCAGCTCGGCGCCCTCCATCCCCGCGTCGGCGATCGCCTCGCGGGCGACCCGCCGCGTCACCTCCCAGATCTCGTTCGCGTCGTGCTCGACCCAGCCCGGCCGCGGGAAGTACTGCTGGAACTCCGAGTAGGCGCGCCCGGCGACCGCCCCCTCGGCGTCGAAGAGGAGGCAGGTGGTCCCCGTCGTCCCCTGGTCGATGGCGAGAATCACCGCTGGCCGGCGCGACGGACCTTGCAGGTGCGGATCAAAGTGGACGAAAGCTTACGTCCGTCGGAGAAGGTCATCCCGACGCGGACGAAGGGGAAGATCCCGAGCCGGGAGCTGCCGGGGGCGGCGCAGGCGGCGCTGAGGTAGCTGCGCTTGCGGCCGCCGTGGAAGTAGGTGCGGCGCAGGTTGAGGCTGATCTTCTTGAGGTAGCCGAACTGGTTGAGCTCGGCGGGGAGATCGGCGGTGAGGATCGTCCCGAAGGTGCCCTTGGCGCTGCGGATGCGGAAGACGACGATGCGGCTGTTCGGGACCGGCTCTTTGCCGTAGATGTGGGCGAGGATCGCCCGCTTGCCGTCGACGATCGCGTTGAAGGCGAGGATCCGCCCCTGCAGGGGGAAGGCGTTCTGTTCGGGGAGCGAGAC
>DASUQZ010000172.1:0-20851 GCA_036280335.1 Solirubrobacterales bacterium | reverse complement strand
GCGGCGGTCGAGCCGGACCCCCTCCCCCTCGACGCCGAAGCGCTGGAGGTAGAGGTGATGCTTTGCCTGGTCGACTCCGACCACTTCCCAGCGCTCGCGGTTGGACACCTCTGGCGTGTTGATCCGGGTGACGACTCGATCGCCAACCGAGAAGGGCTGCCCGCCGACGATCAGGGCGTCCTTGCCGAGCGCCCCTTGCGAAGTAAGCAACTCGCGAGCGCGTTCGTTCAGCTCGGCAACGTCGCGGGTTCGACGGGCGATCATCACCGCGTCCTCGCCGGTGGCGTAGCGCTTGTGCCAATCGAGCACCTGGGCGCCGAAGACCTCGGGGAGCGTGTCGGCGATCACCAGGCGGTCCTGGGCGCGCAGCACGTCGAGCGCGTCTGAGCCTCGACCTTCGTGGGCGAGTTCGACAATTTCGCGGTCGACCGGATCACGCTGGCGGCGGACCTGCGTCAGCACCACCGGCTCGATCTCGTTGGTCAGGTTGCCGTAGAGGCCACCGGGGCCGACCGCGCCGATCTGGCGGGGGTCGCCGATCAGGACGAGCTTGCCATCGCATCCCTCGGCGAGGTCGGCGAGGGCGGCCATGTCGGGGGTCGGCGTGGTCGAGGACTCGTCGACGACGATCACCGTCCCTCGGGGCAGGGGTGCGATGCCGCGCTCGGCCAGCTCGCCGGTCTGGATCAGGAAATGGGTGACCGAGGTCGCGGGAACGCCGGCATCGGAGAGCTCGCCCGACGCGCTGCGGGCGGTGGCGACCCCGACCCCCCGGATCCCGGCCGCCGCCCATGCCTCCTGTGCGGCGGCGAGCGCGGTGGTCTTCCCGGTCCCCGGCAGGGCGGCGACCGCGATCACGCGCTCGCCTCCCGTCGTGAGCCGCTTCACCATCTCGACCTGCTGGTCACTGAGGTAGCGGTGGCGATCGAGGACAGCGGCCAGCGTCGCGCCGTCGACGACCGCCGCGCCCGCCGTCTCCCCCTTCCTGGCCGTCGCCATGAAGCGCTGCTCCAGCTCCCACAGACGGGGGGTCGTGTAGTAGGTGGCGTCGAGGGGGCCGGCCCCCCGGTGGACCTCGATCAGCTGGTCGCTGTCGATCATCGTGCGGACGGCAGCCTCCAGGGCTGCGGCATCGCCGCCTTCGCGGAGCTGGTTCCCCACCGCAGACAGCAGATCGCGGCGGTCGAAGTGAGAATGGTGGGCCTCAAGGTCGGCGATGGCGCGGTTGAGGTGGTTGGCGTTGATCGGCTGCGGCTCTCGGGGCCGAGCGCGGGCAAGCAGTCGGTCGATGGAGTCCGGGGTCAAATCGAACTCGGCCGCTCGGGAAATCCACTCCTGGCGTTGGGTGTCTCGGTCCACGGAGTAGTCCTTGGCGTCGCGGGTGCGGTAGGCGGCGACTTCGGCGGCAGCTGCCGAGCTGGTCCCCCTCTCGAGCATCGCGGCGACGATCTCGGCCCGCCGCTGGGAGAAGTGGTCGATCACCGGCCGCCCGATGCCGGCGAGGTCGGCATAGCCGTTGACGACTTGCTGCCACTCGGCACCGACCTCGCGGGACATCTGCGCGCGAAGTGCGGCCTGGTAGATGTAGCCGGCGGCCTTCGCCTCTCGCAGAAGCGGAGACTGGCGCCTGGGGTTGGCGAGGCTGAGCCAGCGGCCATCCGTGGCGGCGCGGGTCATGTTGGCGGTGACGAGGTGCGTATGGAGGGCCATGTCGCCGGCACGCGAGGAGCCGTGACGAAAGGCCATCGAGAGGAAGCCCGAACCCGGCTCGATCACGACGCCGCCCTTGCCGCGCTGGACGAAGCAGGCGGTCCTCTCGAGGTAGCCGACCGCCTCGGCGACGGCATGGTCGTGGGCGCGGAGGACGGCCGCCCGCACTTCGGGCGAGCCGATCGCGTAGAGGATGGAGACCGACTTCGGCGCGGCGAAACGAATGTCGTAGCCGAGGATCGGTTCAAGACGCCGCTCCCGACCTTCGGCGTCAACGAACTTGCGGGGCTTGGGTCGGGCGACGAGGACGTCGCCGGTGACGGGGTGCTTGCCGGCCAGGACGGCGGCATATGCCTCGCGGTCGACCTCGCCGGAGAGACCGAGCTGCGCCGCCAGCTCGCCCATCCACTCACCAGGCGCCTCGCCGGGCTTCGTGTAGTAGTCGTCGCCGCCTTCGGCGACTGCTTCGATCCAATAATTCGCGTTCGCGCGGCCGATTTTCGAGACTCCCACCATCGCCCCTGTTGTCCACCGCGCGGCTCAATTGCATCGGGACGAACCGGAGGGTTCGTAGTGTGTCGGGCTGCGAGGTTGGTGCTACAGGGGCGATGGAATGGACTGCCTATCCGCTTCTGACTGAACTGATCTGCCTTGCCTTTTTGGCCTGGTGGGCTTCGGGCTTCTCGTCTTCGAGGTTCTTCGTCTACTGGCTGCCTGACTGATCTGGATAGTGGAAGTCAGGGAAGGAGAAGGTGGCGGAAACGGTGCCTCCGTCGCAGCGGACGAGGTTGGCGACCGCGAGGTCGCGCACTGCCCGCTCGACCCAATCCTCGCCGTTCTCGCTCAGCTCGCGGGCGAGGCCGAGAATGGTCATCTTCCTCGGGTAGATCGACGCAAGCACGGCGAGGACGAGAACCTGCGCGGTCTCCTCGTCCTTGGGAAAGCCGGCGGGCAGGTAGTCCCCGACTCGGATTCTCTGATCGCTCATGGGCGGAACCTCCTCAAGGCCGGCCGTAAGGCCAGGCCGGGTCGACTGTCTCCGCCTGCGTGAAGTTTCGGGGGACGAGAACTGTCCCCCTGTGACGAAAGGCGACAGCGGCTACTCGGGAGCCGGGGCAGGAGGTAGAGCCGCCGCGAGGCGACGCCCCGGCGCCCGAGGAGCCGCTGTCGCTCGGGTCGGTTGCTGCCTCAGCGGCTTCCCGGAGGCCGGGGCAGGGTGCGCGGTCGCGCGAACAACCCCGCATCCTCTCGGTGGCCTGCGCCCCGACCTCCGAGAAGCCGCTGAGGTGCGGGTCAGTCCTCCTTGGCGCTGTCCCGGTCGAAGAACAGAAAGTTGAAGCGCAGGGCAGCGCGGGTCGGCCGGATCGTGTCGCCGCAGCGATGCAACAAGCCGATCCCAACCAAGTCCCGGACGCCGCGATCCAGCCAGTCGGGGATGGGCGCGCGGTCGTCCTTCCGTCTCATCTCGCGGACCAGCTCCTCGATCGTCAGCTGGTCGGGGTGTTCGGCGATCAGGTGGCCGAGGATGCCTTCCTGGTCGCGGTCGTCTTCCTCCGCGCTCGTGAGAACGCGCCGCGGTTTATCGTCGTCGTGCATGGGAGATCATTCCTCCTGTGAAGTCCCTGGGGTCAGGCGTTAGCGCGCCTCCCCAGGGGCGACTTATGGGCTTGTACAGAGGCGGTAAGTCGGCGGCGGCGAAAAGTGTCCCCCCTCGGCCGAGTTTTCTTCGTCGGCCGCCCGGCTGGAGGGCACAAAAAAAAGGGCGCCCACCTTGCGGTGGACGCCCCGGCGCGCGGGGAGCTGACTAGAAGGGGATGTCGTCCTCGCCCCCACCGCCGTTGTCCTCGGACTCGGCCTCGGGCTCGCCGGCCTCGGCGTCCCCGTCCTTCGGCTTGCCGCCGAGGAACTGGACGATGTTGGCGACGATCTGGACGTACTCCCGGTGGTCGTCGTCCTCGCCCTGCTCCTTCCAGTCGAGCCGACCTTCGACCGCGACCGGGCGACCTTTGGCGAGGTACTCGGCGCAGCGCTCGCCCTGCTTGCCCCAGACGCTGACGTTGAAGTAGTTGGGCTTGTCGACGTACTCGTCGTTTCCGTTTTTGCGGCGGCCGTTCACCGCGACGCGGAGGTTGCAGACCTTGGTTCCGCTTTCGGTGGTCCGCAGCTTCGGATCGCGGGTCAGGTTGCCGGTGATCACTACGACGTTGACGTTCTGCATTTCGGGCCTCCTTGAGAGGTGGTTCGATTGACGAGCCCAGGAAGGGCGCGCGACCGAACGCGCGGAACCGAGCCGGAGACGAATGTCGGAGGTGAGGGGAACCCCCCTTGCGGGGGTTGAAGCGCGGGCGGTGCGTGCCACCCTGGCGGGAGGAAATTGGACTGCCTCTCTCGGTGGCGCCGTTGCACCCAATCGTCGCTCTCGCCGACTGACACCCCCCGAAGCTCTGGATCGTCCTCGGCCTGACGGGCAGGCTGTGTCTTCGCGGTGAACGGCCGTCGCAATCACGGCTCATGCCGCGACCAACTCCTCGTCAGCGACCGGGGCCTCGACGGCGAGGGCTGCGTCCTCGAGCCTGGTCGCCAAGCGGTTGATCAGCTCCGCGTAGCGGGCGATCTCCTCGCCCCTTCCCCACGTCGCCATGTAGGGAACCGACCAGCTGGAGGTGTCGAGGCCGACCGTGGCGCAGACGGTGTGGGCGACGCACTCGACGACGACCTCCTCCTCGGCGTAGCTCAACTTCGGGTCCTCCTCGCGAGGATCGCAGCGCACGAGGGCATGGGACAGCTCGTGAATCTCGACGCCGACCTGGGCGTTGGCCGAAAACCGCTCCGAGATCGGTTCGACGCCAATGTGCCGCCGCGACGGCACGCAGTACCCGAGCGCCGAGCCGGGAATCTCCTCGACGGCGACCGTGTAGCCGATCGAGCTGCCGAACTCCGCCAGCGGCTCGAACAGATGGGCGAGGCCGTCGCCCTGCACCGGCTCGATCGGCGGGTCCAGCTCCACCGGACCACCGGGGAACTCCGGCAGCGGGTCGACCTGAGAGCGGTCGAAGACCTTGACCAGGCGGAAGTAGGTCCGCGGCTGGCCCTCCGGGTTCGAGCCCGCTTCCCGCCATTCGCGCAGCTTCTTCTTCGACGGCGGGCAGGGAGCCCAGATGCTGAGGCCGCGTTCGCCCTTGCGGACCGCGTAGCCAAGGCTGAGCCAGCGGCGAAAGCCGGCGACCCGCGTCGCGCCCGGTCGCTGGAAGGCGATCAGGAGCTGGTTGTGGAAGCTGTAGGAGTGGAAGTGGCGGCGGACGCGAAGCCAGCGCTGCCAGCCCTCGCTGGAGCGCAGCTCCTCGATCGCCTTCGCCATCAGCTCGCGCTCGGCGGCGCGTTTCTCGGCGCGCTCTTCCTCGCTGAGCGCTCGGCGTCTCCTCGTTGCCATGACGACCTCCTTGGTCAAGCTCGCCCCGCTGGCGAGCGATCCCCGACCCGACGCGCGGCGAAGCCGTGCCAGGATCGGAAGGGGTCGCCCGCCAGCGGCAGCGGCTGGCGTCTTCGATCAGCAATGCCCCTCCGGCGAGGCGGCCTGACCCTTATCCCCGCGCAGTACGCCGAGGACGTCATCGGCGTGGCGAACGACGTGGGCGCGATCGACGAGCAGGGCGTTGGTCCCGACCGAGCGGCGCGAGGTCGCCGGACCGGGCACCGCACCGACCTCGTTGCCGAGGCTGCGGGCCAGCTCGGCGGTCACGAGCGAACCCGAGCCCTCGTCGGCCTCGACCACGACGGTCATTCCCGCAAGGGCCGCCATGATCCGCCTGCGAGCCGGGGTGGTCCATCTCCACGGCGCAGCGCCGGGCGGTAGCTCGGAGACGACGAGGCCGCGCTCGGCGATCCGCCGCCAGAGCCCGCGATGCGCCGCCGGATAGGCAATGTCCGGGCCGCAGGGCAAGACGGCGATGGTCCGCCCGACTTCGACCGCGCCGCGGTGAGCGCAGGAGTCGATGCCGAAGTCGAGACCGCTGACGACGGTGACGTCCGCGGCAGCGAGGTCGGTCCCGAGCGAGCGGGCCATCTCCCGTCCGTAGCTGGTCGCGCGACGAGCGCCGACGATGGCGACCGTCTGACTCCACTCGAAGGCGACGAGATGGGTGGGATCGCCGAAGCCGATCAACGCGCCCGGCGCTCCGGGCGCCTCGTGCAGAGACTCGGGGTGGAGCGGATCGTGGCGGCAGGTCGCCCAGCACTCGGCGACGCGCAGCGCCTCGGCGAAGTAGTGCTCGGGCAACGCCTCCACCCGCGCGAGCAGCGCCGGGGCGACGTCGGGTGCAACCCGCTCGACCAGAGCCTCGTTGCCGAGGCGCAGCAGGTCGAAGACGCTGCGGCCAGGGTCCTTGGCGAGCGACCTCTCGATGTAGGGGGCGGCGAGGCTGAGAAGCCAGGTGCGCCGCAGGCATTCAGGACATGCGCCGGTGTGGGTCATGTCTTCCTCCATTTCTCGCGCCCGCCCCGCTGGCGAGCGATTCCCGACCCCCACGCACGGCGGAGCCGTGCCACCATCGGGAGGGGTCGCTTTCAGCGGGGCGTGACCGTTCCCGGCTACGGTGAGACTCATGTCCGAGCAGCCCGATGACCCGAGCGCGGCGGAGGTATTGGCAGGGGCCGAACACGAAATGGCCGAGGATGAGGTCGGCCTCTTCCGTGAGTTGATGGCAGCGGTTGTGGCTCGCGTGCCCGCCTCCGAGGAGCTAACCGAGGAGGAGATTCAGCGGGAGATCGAGGCGCTGATCGCCGAGCGACCCGAGCTACGCGAGGTCGCCGAACGCCTCGCGGCCCGCACCCAGTTTCGCTCGCAGGAGGATCGTCCCTAGCTCCAAGCGGCGCTCGACCCGTAGCCACGCAGCTCGTCGTCGCGGACTCGGGCGGCGTCGCCGCCCGCTGCCATGTCGGCGCTGATCGCGCGGGCCTCGCGGCGTCGATCGGATCGACCCGTTCGTTTCATCTTCAGCAGCCGCTTGATTTCACGGTCTGCCTCCTCGAAGGTCGCCGGGTAGGCGAAAGTCTGACCCCGGCCGAGCGCGAGGTCGCGTAGGTAGCTGATCTGTCTGGAAGTTGGCTTGTTCCTGGGATGTGGCTGTGGATTGGTCATGGCCCAGCCAGAGCAGGCCGGGGGAGGTTCGGGCGAAGCCCGGGCCGGAGGAGGTCTGCTAGGCGTCCGGGCCGGGACCAATCCACAGCCCCGTCCGAGAACCGACCCGGGGAAGGGCCCACCCTGCGAACCCTTCCCCGGATGCGGCTAGTTGCTCCCCTTGCGACGTTGCCGCCGCGGCCGCACGGATTTGATGTCGGCGGAGAGCAGCTTTTCCACCTCGGCGGAAGCGCGGAGGCCACCACGCACCCGCTTTGACTGGGGCAGCTCGTTCTCGTCGGCCAGCAGCGAAGCGATCATTGCGTCGCCGACCAGCTCCGTGACCTCGTTGACCGAGCTGGCATCCATGACCCGTTTGACGAGGTAGGCCGTGGCCTGCTCGGCGTCGGCGTAGCTGACTTTCTCTTTCGTTTTGCCCGTCGTTTTGAGCTGTTTGACCTCGACCTCTTGCAGCTGCGAGGTGACGAGCCGGAGGCCGCGAGCCGCGAGAGTCGGGTTGTCGGTGATGAGGGCAATTGCCATCGCCTTCGTCCTGACGAGCGCGAACTGTTTGCGGCTCGCGCTGCCGCGACGCTTGAGCAGGTTGCCGCCGACGGACCCGTTCCAGATCCGCGCGACAGCAGCGTTCTCCTTCCGCTCTTTGTAGGCAGCCTGCCGCTGCTCTTTCTGCTTCTCAGGAGTGAGCGGCTCGCGGCCTTGGGACTGAGCGCGCCATTCCTCGTCCCGCTTCTTCCTTTCCGCCTCCTCCTTCACGATCCGCTCGACCAGGCGCTCGGCCAGGTCGCCGGCGAACTCGACGTCGGTGATGAAGGAGACCCTTGAGGTCCATTCGCCGTGGTCGACTTCGTACTCGACCAGGCAGCCGGCGGCGCGCGCGGCGTCGATCTCGGCTTCGCCGAAGCGCAGCGTCGGGTTGTCGGTGTGGGTGTAGGGCTTCGCCGCCAGGTGACGATCGCCGAGGTCGCGCCGCTTCTTGGCATCGGTGATCACGTCGCTGAGCCGAACGGCCCCGGGGTCGATCATGGTCGGCTTGTCCTCGAAGCGCGCCTGGGCGACGGCCTGGAGCAGGTCGCCGAAGCTGACGACGAACTCGCGGCTCTTGACCTTGCGGCGCTTCGCCAGCTCGCAGATGCACTCCGCGATCCTGGGCGAGACCTCTGCGATCCCGCGCAGGTCGCGCTCGGCGTCGACCGGGACGTGACCCTCCGCGATGTAGGTCTGAACCGCCTCGGGGAGTTTCAGCAGCCGGAGGTGTTGGCTAACCCAGCTGTCGGAGACTTCCAGCTCCTCGGCGATTCGTTTGTGGGTGGACAGGTTCAGTTCCTCGGCCAACGCTTGCAGGCCGCGGGCAGTGTCGATCGGATCGAGATCCTCGCGGTGGTGGTTCTCGACCAGCGCCGCGGTGAGCGCGTCGCCCCCGTCGCGGACGTGGACCGGCACCTCCTTGATGCCTGCCATTTCCGCTGCTTTCAGACGCCGGTGTCCGGCGATCACGGCGAACTTGCCGCCGTCGATCGGACGGACGGTTAGCGGCTGCACCACGTCGGTCTTGCCGAGGCTGCCGGCGAGCCGAGCGAGCGCATCGGGGTCCATGTGAGTGCGAGGGTTGAAGCCCTCGACCACCTCGATCTTGTCAACCTCGAGTAGAGGAGTCGCTAGGTCAGTCATGGGTGCTCCTTTGTCCTTTGCTCCCGCCCGATGCGGAAGCCGGTGCGCCCGCCCCCGCACGCGAAGCGTGCGATCCTGGGGCAGCGCCGGCTACGCGAGGGCGGCGAGCTGGAAGCCCCGCTCCAGTGCCTCGCCGCTCATCGGGCAGACATCGAGCCGCTCGGCCTGGCGCCGGTAGTCGGCGAGCAGCACCGCCAGTTCGGCTTTGGACTCGAAGCCCGACTCGACGAAGTAGCGGCGACCGTGGCCGTCGCGCGGGTAGTCGTAGACGAACACCGTGCCCTCGATGCGGCGGCCGACCAGGACGCGGGCCTCGTCGGTGAGGCGGTAGTGGCCGAGCTCGTGGAGCTCTGCCGGTTGCTGAATTGCCGTGGCGCTCATCGCGCACCTCCTTGGCTCGTTGATGGGAGTCGTGACCGTCCGGCAGCGGATAAGGCGGCACGTCACCCGAAGGGCGCGACAGCGAGGTCCGCGAAGCGGGCCTTGACGTGCCGCCGACCGCTGCCAGGCTCAGACGACTCCCGGCAACGAGCCAGGTGCCTCAAGCGACCTGACTCGCGGGACCCAGGGGCGGCAGGGCGGCGAGGTCAGGGCGGTCCCTGAGCCGGTAGCCGATCCCGCGGGTGTTGACGATCAGCCCCGGCGCCCCGCCAGCGTGGAGCCGCCTGCGGAGCCTGCTCGCGTGGCTGTCGAGGGTCCTGGTATGGGTCAGGCCGGTGTGCCCCCACACCGTCGCGAGCAGCTCTTCCTTCGAGAAGACCCGATCGGGCTGCGCCGCCAGCACGAGCAGGAGTGCGAACTCCTTGCGGGCCAGCGTCACCTCGTGCCCGCTGACGGTCACTCGACGCCCGGCCGGATCGACCATCAGCGCCCCAAGCGTGATCGCTTCCTCCTGAATGGCGGCGACCGGCTGGGCGGTGACGATCCCGCAGTCGAGGTCGCCGGTGCAGGCCAGGCGCCAGTTCATCTCTTGGTCGCGGCGGACCCGCAGCTCCCAGTTCCCTCGCTCGCTCAACCTCGCTTCGATCTCGCCGGCGGGGGTCTGGACCGAGACCCGCGTGAACCGACCCGGCACGATCTCACGAAGTGGGCTGTGGTCGACTGAAGCGTCCATCGTGTCCTCCTGCTCGTTGACGGGGTTCGCGGAGCCGTCCGGCAGGGGACAGGGGGCGCGGGACGTAGACGCGCAGGTGTTGTGCTGCGAGCTTGAGCGCCTCCCTGCCCCTGCCAGGCTCGGAGCGACCCCCGTCAAAGAGCAGGAGGTGGAAACGAGGAGTAGCAAGGTGGCGATTGCTCGACGGCGAGTGGGCGTAACTGACCGATCAGACTTCCAGAGCGATCACCAGGCCATTCGGCCCGTCACTGGAGACACAGCCCGGGGCCAGCAGCGGCAGCGGCCCGAGGATAGCTGCGGCATCGCGGAAAATTGGGATGTGCATGAGCGCAGAATCGCTGCGCCTGCGCGGCTATCGCGAACTACTACACGAGCTACTTGGCCCGGCCGCCGGGACCCAGCAGGGTCTGATCGCGCCGCGTGAGGGGAACGACTTTCCCGTCATCGGAGCCCTCTACCTCATCCGCAGTGGGCCGAGGTCGCCGGGGAACCAGCAAAGCGGCTAGGAAGGCAACGAACATCCCCGCTGCGGACATCACAAAGGCGTCCGTATAGCCGGTCTCCAGCGGGATTCCGGTATCCGGATCGAGATGACCCGCCACGAGCGAGGCTGCGATCTGGGCTCCGAGCGCTCCTCCGACAGTGCGCATGATCGTGTTGATCCCCGTCGCCTCGCCGGTGTTTCTCTGGGGCACCGCCTCCACGATCAGGTTTGCCATCGAGGCGAAGGCGAAGCCGATCCCCAGCCCAAGGATGCCGCTGGCAACGTAGATGCTGGTCCGGGCGCTGTGCGAGAGGCTCAGCAAGACGAAGGCCGAGCACCCCACCAAAGCGCCGATGAGCATCGGGAGCCTCGAGCCATAGCGCGTTCCCAGCCCTCCCGCCAGCGGACCGGCAACCAGCATCACTGCCGCAGATGGAAGCAAGAACAGGCCAGCCTCGGTGACGCTGGCGGCGAAGCCGTAACCGGCCGTCGCGGGCGCCTGCACGAACTGGGGAATCAGGATGAACGACCCGAACATTCCGAATCCGACGAGGAAGCCGGCGAGGTTCGTGGTCCAGACCCCGCGCAGTCGCATCAGGTCCATGCTGACCAAGGGCTCGGCGACCCGGGACTCGAAGATGCCCCAGGCGACGAGAACGGCGATCCCGGCGGCAAAGAGGCCGAGAACCCCGGCGGAGCCCCACCCCCAGTCATTGCCCTCGCTGACGCCGAGCAGGATGCTCGCCAAGCCGACCGACATCAGCGCCGCGCCCGCCCAATCGACCCGGGCCGGAGTCTTTACCGGCGACTCAGGCACGAACAGGAGCGTCGCCACGACGGCGACGGCGGTGCCCCCTAGGCCCAGCCAGAAGATCCACTCATAGGCGAGGTGATCGACGATGAGGCCGCTAAGAACGAGGCCCGCACCACCCCCGATCCCGAAGGTGGCGGAGATCAAGCCGATCCCGGTGGCGACTTTCTTCTCGGGGAACTCGTCTCGGATGATCCCGAAAGCCAGCGGGAAGACAGCCCCGCCGGCGCCCTGAATCGCCCGGCCGGCGATCAGCAGCGCCAGCGAATGCGAAAGAGCCGCGAGCAGCGAGCCAAGCCCAAAGAAGACCAGCACCAAGAGCAGCACACGCTCCTTGCCGAAGATGTCGCCGAGGCGCCCGAAGACCGGCGTGGCGACAGAGGCCGCCAGGAGATAGATGGTCAGCACCCAGGTGACCGAGGAGGTCGACGTCCCGAGGTCGCGCTGGATCTCCGGCAAAGCCGGCGCCACCATCGTCTGCATCAGCGCATACGCAAGTGCTGCAGCGGCAAGGGCGGCCAGCGTCAGGCCGTAGTGCTGCCGAGGGGGTCCGTCAGTCACGGGAGAGTTCAATCCATCCCCAGTGGGCCGCGCACCCCCGCGTTCAAGAACTGCGAGACGAAGGGATTCTCGGAATCAAAGAGTTCGTCTTTCGGCCCAGACTCGACGATCCTGCCCTTCCAGAGCACCGCGATGAAGTCGGCCACGCGGCGCGCGGTGTTTAGATCGTGGCTGATGACCAGATAGCAGCCGCCGTTTTCTTCATGGATTCCCCGGATCAGCTCGCACAGCAGCGCGGTCCGCACTGGATCGATGCCGGAATCAGGCTCGTCGAAGATCACCACCGAGGGACCGAGGACGAGCGCCCGGGCGAAGCCGGCGCGCTTGCGCATCCCGCCGGAGAGCTCGTTCGGCATCTTGTAGGTCGCCTCGGCCAGGCCGACCTCTTTCAGCCGCCGGTTGACGATCTCACCGATCTCCTCCTCGCCTTTGTCGGTGTGCTGGCGCAGCGGGAAGGCGACGTTGTCGTAGACGTTCATCGAACCGAAGAGGGCGCCGTCCTGAAAGAGCAGGCCGAATTTTTTGCGCACCTCGAAGAGCTCGTCATCGGTCATGCTCGGGATCGACTCGCCGTGAACGAGGACGTCGCCGGAATCCGGATAGAGCAGGCCGACGATGTGCTTGATCAAAACGCTCTTGCCGGTGCCCGAGGGGCCGAGCACCATCGAGATCTGGTCTTCGGGCAAGCCGAGGTTCAGGCCGTTGAGGATCCGGGCGGTGCCGAACTGTTTGACGAGGTTGATGACCTCGATCGCGTCCTCGCTGCTGTGGTCGCGCTTGCGGCCGGTGTGGAGTGCGTAGGGGTCGTGCTCGGCGGGGTCGACACCGGGAATCGTGAAGTCCCGGCCCAAGACGGCGCCGTCATCAGCCACAAACGGCCCGTCCGAAGGTGGGGCGGTGCCTACGCTGGCGCCTACAGCCTCCTTGTCACCGTCTGGAGGCGTCCTACGACGCGAGAGGAACATCAGCTGCGCCCCGACCGATCTCCGCTTTGGTGACGGTGACTCGTGATGCCGCGCGCAGCGAAGCAGCCCAAGCGTCCGTACCCGGCTCGCCAATGCGTCAGAGACACAAGTCCGACCCATTCCCTAGAATTGTCATCAGATGATGACATCTGCCGACAAGGATACCAGGGTGGGCCGGCGCGCCTACGACTCCGCGGCGACGCGCAAAGCTCTTCTTGAGGCCGGTCGTCAGGTCTTCGACGAGTTGGGGTATGACGGCGCGACCACCCGCGAAATCGGGGAGCGGGCCGGCGTGGACCCAGCGCTCATCTCGCGTTACTTCGGAAGCAAGGAAGGGCTCTTCCTGGCCGTGATCAATCAGGGCCCACTTGCGGGGGATGTCGAGCCGATCGATCCAGAGCCCCATGCTCTGCTCGGTCAGTTGCTCCGTCGCTGGGAGGAGCAGGGTCCGAGTCCTGTGAGCCGCGCCCTCGCCACTCCCACACTCACCAAAGAGGTGCGCGAACAAGTTCGAAAGGTCGTGGCCGACCGTGTTCTCGGTCCCCTTACGCGCGAACTTGGCAAGACTGGCGAAGATCGTGAGCTGAGGGCAGAGCTTTTGATTGCTCTGGTCTTGGGTGTTGCATTGACGCGGAGCAACGGAACCCTCGACGGCATCGCCCGGGCATCGTTGCCAGAGCTCACTGCCGCCCTGGGACCTCTCATCGACGCCGCTGTCGCAGACTGCGGGCGCTAGACCTTCCATCGAGGGTGGATGGGGTACGACCGACAGTCGAAGGAGGCACTAAGCGCCCCCGTTCTTGCGCCAGGTCCCCGGCCAATCACCGTAGACGTCCATTCGGGCGATGCGTCCAGCGCGGAACCGATAGACCTGCCAAAAGCGCTGATGAGCCAAGGGCCGATATCTCGGGTCCAAGACCACCTGGTGAACCCTGACGCCGATGCGGCCGTGCTGAACCACATACTTGACCGGTTCCAGCCGTGGAATCAAGACCGAGAAGAGACGCGACCAGTAGGCGCGTACCGCGTCGTGTCCGTGCTCTCGACCGCCGTTCAGCGTGTTCGCCCAATCGACGTCGATGCACATCAATCCGATCACTTCCTCCAAATCCCGTCGATTGAACCGACGGTAGGCGAGGCTCAGAAGCCAAAGCTGATCGGCCACCTCCCGGTCGGCCACCCCGGAGACCGACGACCCGAGCGCAGGCGGGGCGAGGACGGAGATTCCAGCCCGCGCGGGAGATAGCTCGCGGGGTCCTCTCCTCCTCGCCACCGGCCTGGCCCTGCCCGGAGAGCAGGAAGCCTTGGGGTCGCCAGACGCCGCCATCGCTCAAGCCAACAGGCGCACCGGCAAGGTCTTCAGCTGGTTGGCGAACGGCGACACCACATACGTGGCGTCGCCGTCCACGATCATCGCCGGGAAACTGCGGAGGGTCTCTTCGAGGAGGATTCGCAGCTCAAGCCGCGCTAGGGCGGCCCCGAGGCAGAAGTGCCGACCGCCGCCGCCGAAGGCGTGGTGATCGGGGTCGCGGGTCACGTCGAATCGGTCGGGGTTCTCGTAGCGCTCCTCGTCGCGATTGGAGGAGGGGTACCACATGACGACCTTCTCGCCCTTGCGGATCTTCACGCCACCAAGCTCGGTGTCTTTCGTCGCCGTCCGGCGGAAGTGGGAGAAGGCGGGGAACATCCGCAGGGACTCCTCGACCGCGCTGGGAATGAGCGCGGGTTCCTCGGCCAGGAGCTCCTGTTGGGCCGGGTGCTCCATCAGCGCCTGCATCGCGCTGCAGTAGGTCGCCTTGGTGGAGTCGTTGCCCGCCGCCATCAAGAGGAAGAAGCCCATGACGATCTCGTGCTCCTCCAGCCGGGTTCCATCCACTTCGGCGTGGACCAAGAGGCTCGTCAGATCGTCGGTGGGGTTGCGCCGCCGGTCTTCGATCAGCACCCGGCAGCGCTCGAAGATCAGCGGAATGTCTTTTTCCATCACCGACTCGACGGGATTGGGGTTGAGGTCGGGGTCGCCGAAGGCGATCAGCGAGTTGAGCAGCTGTGCCCAGGGCTCGTCGTCCTCCGGCGGAATCCCCATGAAGCTTCCGATCACGCGGGAGACGACCGGCTGGGCGACATCGCTGACCAGGTCCGCACGCTCCCGCCCGGCCAGCCGATCCAAGACCTCGACCGTGATCGCCCGGATTTTGTCCTCGTGCTCGCCTATTCGCCGCGGCGTGAACCCTGCCTGGAAAAGCTTCTTCAGACGGTCGTGTTTGGGCGGGTCCATGCCGATGAACATCGCCTGGATCAACTCGAGGGGAATCACCGCGTCGGAGACGACGGTGATCCCGCTGGCCGAGGAGAAGGTCTCCCAGTCTTTGCTGACCGTCTCGACCTCCTCCGCCCGCGTCAGCGACCAGTAGCCGGCTTCACCGGGGTATTCGGGGATGTCCTCGGTCCAGTGAACCGGACACTCGCGGCGCATCTGCTTGAACAGCTCGTGCGGCGGACCGTCCTCCCACCCATCCGCGCTGACTACCTGAACCTGATCGAGGGGCTTCGTCGTGTCGGGCATTTCGCGAGGGTAGCAAGAACGTACCGATCGGTGTAGATTTCTGAACATTCCTACTTCGCCCGTTTCCCATTCTCCGCGCTTCCGTTCGCACTTCCCTCACCGTCGCGCCGGGCACTGCGGTTCGGGCGCGCTGCGCGACCTGATGGAGCTCCATCAGGTGGACTTCGGGGCAGGTGCGCTCTCGGAGGGAGCCGTCTTCGGGCTCGCCGGGGGGCTCGGGTTCCTCTACCTCGAAGTTCCCGATCAGAAGCCTCCGATCTACCTGGTCGGCCGTGGCGCCGACATGGAGCGCGACATCGCCCAGCATCTTGAGATCCCGCTAGAGGTCCGCGCGAGCGACGACGCCGAAGAAGGGTGGCGCTGGGTTCGCGAAGAGCTCGACGACGACCGCCCGCCGATGGTCTGGGCCGACATCGGCCACCTCGAATACCTGCGGGTGAAGATGCACAACACCCGCCACGACATCGTGGTGGTCGACTACGACGAAGCCGAGGGGATCGCCTGGATCGCAGACAACGACCGCGACGAGCTGCAAGTCTGCTCGTTGGACTCGCTGGCCCGCGCCCGCAGCTCCGACGCCTTCCCAGGGCCGGCCCGCCACACCACGTTTCTCTATGACTGGCGCCGCGGGGTCGCCGACCCACGGAGCGCCGTGAGAGCGGCCATCCGACGTGGCGTCGACAACATGCACGCGGGTGGTATGAGCAAACCCTGGCCCGGCGGGGCATTTGGGCTGGCGGGCGTGGAGCTGTTCGCCGATTCCTACCGGCGCTGGCCCGACGTCTTCGAGGAGAACCTTCCCGATGCCCTGCGGGCGCTCGACGTCTTCATCGTCAAGGCCGGAACCGGAGGAGCGATGTTCCGCTCTTTGCAGGCGGCGTTCCTGCGCGAGATGGCCCTACTGCTCGATGACCTGGACCTCAGCGCACTCGGCCATCTCTATGGCGCTCTCGCCTCGCTCTGGCAGACCCTCGCCGGCTGCGCCCGAGACGGCGACCACGGACGTGGGGTCTCGACCGTGGAGGAGATCAGCCGGATTGAGCACCTCGGCGTCTCGCTGCAGGAGAATTGGCTAGCGAAGGAGTCCCGATGAAACCCGAAGCCGACGGCACGATCCCCTTTCACCAACCGCACTGCCTGGGATGCGGACCCGAGAATCCCGCGAGCATGGGGCTCAAGCTGCGCGTGGCGGGGGAGCGGGTGCTCGGCAGGGTGCGATTCGATCGGCGCCAAGAGGGAGCGCCCGGTTTTGCCCACGGCGGCGCCGTCGCCACCGTCCTCGACGATGCCCTCGGCAGCGTCCTGATCATCGTCCAGCGCCCGGCGGTGACGGCGAACCTGAACATCGATTTCCGCTCCCCGGCGTTCCTCGACCGTGATCTAGACGTCGAAGCCTGGTGCGAGCGCATCGAGGGGCGAAAGCTCCACCTGACGGGGCGCATAAGCGACGGCGATTTGACAATCGCCGAGGGACGAGCCCTCTTCATCGAGGTCGACATCGACCACTTCCGCCGCGGCGGCCGCGATCTTCCAGAGAGCTGGGAGCAGGAGTGGAAGCTGCGAGGGGACGGCGAGCCGGCCTAGCTCCCGGCGCTCGCCTGTCGCTCGGGCGAGACGGAGACCGTCGTCAGCCAGCGCTTGAAGTCATCGATCGCGCTGGCCAGGGCTGGGCTGTCGCCCCGCTGAACGAACTCCAGGGTGAGGCCGTGAACGCCGGCGATGATCAGGACCGTAAGCGACTGCTCGTCCAGCTCCACGGTCCGGCCCCGCTCTCGCGCCTCAGCGATCAGTCGAGCGATGATGCCGCGAAAACCCTCGTTGATGTGGCGGGTGCTCGCCCGCAGCTTGGGGTCGGTCACCGACTCCGCCATCAGCGCCAGGTAGGCCACCAACAGGCCTCGGTTCTCGGTGATCGCGCTCCAGAATCGGTCAAAGCCGGCCGCGACGATGTCAGCTGGCTCCTCGAGTCCATCGATCGCATCCGTGACCTCCGAGAGCAGATGACTGCCCAGCATGACCACCGCCTGCTGCAACAATTCCTCGCGGTCGCGAAAGTAGTAGAGGACCATCCTCTTGTTGGTGTTCGCCTCCTCGGCAATGCGCTGGAGAGACGTCGCCGCATAGCCATCGCGTCCAAAGCAGCGCAGGGTCGCCTCCAGAATCGCCTGCTCTTGACGCTGGCCCTTCGGCGTAATTGCACCACTGCGCTCCACGATCCAGACCATATTGCGCGGGGAGGTCTCCGGCAGCGCATGCCCGTCGGGAAGGCAGCTGGCGGCCAGCTTGCGACTTTTGGAGCGCCGAATGGAAGTTGCTAATTTTTGTACCGATCGATGAAATTTGCCTCCGCGATCTGTGGGGCAGCCACGAGATCTCCTTCGGACAGGGGCCAAGGGTTATGCACGACGAAGTCGCGTATTGGGGCCGCTCTAAACTGCCGCCGACGCTGCTCTCACGCAACCAGGCGGCGGTGATCCGAGTGTTTGGAGCCTCTGCGCGTCTTTCAGCACGGGACATCGAAAAGCTCGGAGTTCTGAACTCAGAATTAGCCCTCCGCGCCCTCAACGAGCTGGTCGCTCTCGGACTGTTGCGTTGGGATCCGAGCAAGCCCAATCTTTTTCTCAAACACGCTCGCCTGGCCGTAGCTGGAATCCCGGCCCGATGACCGGCGAGAGCGAGCAACCTACGCAGGCACACCAACCATTGGGTGCTCTGCAGTTCAGGCACCTTTTGGTCGCGATCGATGGATCGTTCAGTTCAGAGCTGGCACTCTCGGCCGCCGTCCTGGTCGGCGAACGGGACCGGGCCAAGCTGACGTTGATCAGTGTTTCCCCGGAAACCTGGCGATGGGCGGCGGGCGCTTATGCCCCCGCGATACAGCCAGATGTCGATCGGGCCACTGAGCAGGCGCTGCGAGACGCTGTCGCGAGAATGCCAGACGGCATCTCCATTAGAACTCTTTTCCGCCGTGGGAAGCCAGGCGTCGAGATCGTTAGCGCAGCTGACGAGGGCGACTACGACGCTGTTCTAATTGGCGCGCGGGGAACGGGCAGGCTGGGCTCATTTCTGGGAAGCGTCAGCCGTTACGTCCTACAAGAAGCGCCCATCCCCGTCTTCGTCGCTCATGCCCCGCGCAGTCACTAGAGGGAGCTGCCGGCCGGTTCAGTTGAGTCGCGAGAGGATCTGTCCCGCAGGTCACAAATTCGCAAAATTGTGACCCGATTGTGACCCGCGGCGCCCGTTGAAAACGGCCCTAGACACGAAAAAACCCCGCCTTTGCGGGGCTTTCTCTAATAGCGGGGGCGGGATTCGAACCCGCGACCTTCGGGTTATGAGCCCGACGAGCTACCTGGCTGCTCCACCCCGCGGCGGACCCTTGATGGTAGCAGCGGGGGGCGGGGATGTGAAGGCGGCGTGGAGGACGGAGAGGGAGTCGCGGAGGCGGCGGAAGGAGGTGGGCTGGCCTTCGTAGATGGCGGGGATCGGGACCCAGTGGGTGGGGACCTCGGCGCGGAGGCAGTCGATCAGGTGGCGGGTCTCAGACTCCATGCCGCCGCCGGGAAACTCGACGTGGAGGGCGCGGCCGTGGAGGAGGCGCATGCCGCACTGGCTGTCGGGCACGTGGGTGCCGGTCGCCCGGGAGACGACGCGGCTGACGAAGCGGTTGGAGGCATGGCGCACCGGCGGCATCCCGTCGCCGCCGTCGGCGAAGCGGTTGCCGATCACGAGCTCCGCTCTCCCGGACGCCTCGAGGAAGCGGGGGATGGCGGCCGGGGGGTGCTGGCCGTCGGCGTCGACGACGAGAACGCCGGCGGGCGGACGCGCCCGCCCCCGCAGCTCCCCGATCCCCGCCGCGATCGCGTGGCCCTTGCCGCGGTTCGCGCCCAGGTGCAGGGCCTCCAGCCCGAGCCGCGCGGCCCGCCCCTCCAGCTCCCGCGTCGGCCCCTCCCCCATCCCGTCGTTGACGACGAGCACCGAGCCGACCCGTGCGCGCACCTCCGCCAGCAGCTCCGCCGCGGGCGGCTCGCGATGGCACGGCACCAGCGCCGCGACCTCTTCCGCCGGCAGCGCCACGGCTATCGCGGCACGCGCTGGCCGAAGGAGTAGCGGACGACCTCGCGCCCGCGATAGTCGTGCCCGACCAGCGTCACCCGCACCCGGTCCCCCTCGTCCTCCACCCGCATCGTCCCGTACTGCCCCGCCCCCGGAAAGGCGCCCTCGCTGTAGGGGCCGCCCTTGACGCTCCCGGGCCGGTCGAGCGCGGCCGCGTGCATGACCGGGAACCCGGCCCGGCCGCTGCCGGAGTAGTCGCTGTGCGAGCCGTCGTCGATCGCCAGCATGTGGGCATCGCCGCTCAGCATGACGAGCCGCCGGATGCGGTGTCGGGCGATGAAGCGCGACAGCTCGGCCCGCTCGGCCGGGTAGGCGCCCCAGCCGTCCACCCCCGCCTCGGGCCGCTCGATCCACGGCACCGAGCTGACCAGGACCGTGAGCGCGTAGCGATCCCGCGCGGCCAACAGCTGCCGCTTCACCCAGCGCAGCTGCTCCGCCCCCAGCATCGACTCGCCGGTCCGCCGCGAGCGCGCGTCCATGACGACGAAGCGCACCCGCCCGATCGTGAACGCCTGCTGGATCCCGCCGCCCGGCCCCCCCGGCAGCGCGTAGTGCGGGACCGCCAGCCGATAGGTCGAGCGCGCGGCGGGGGCGCTCTCGGCCGAGGCGTCGGAGCCGTCGCCGCCGAAGTCGTGGTCGTCCCAGACATAGGCGAAGGCGGTGCTGCGGTAGAGCGCCCCCTGCGCCGGGCTGCCCAGCGCCCGGTCGTACTGGTCGAGGAAGAGGCCGGGCGCGTTCTCTTCGATGTTGGCGTAGAAGAAGTCCCCGACGCTGAGGAAGAGCAGCGGCCGCTCGCGCCGGATCGCCTCGAAGGCGGCGGCGTCGGAGCCGACCCGCGCGCACCCGGCGAAGGCGATCTCGAAGGAGGCGCGCCCGGCCGGGAAGGTGCGGAAGCTGCCGCGGCGATAGGGATCGACCCGCCCGTCGACCTCCAGCCCGTAGTGGTAGCGGCGCCCCGGCTCCAGCCCCTCCATCCGGAAGGCGACGATCCGCTCGTTGCGAGCGTCGTCGGCCTGCTTCGCCGCGCTCGCCGCGGCCCCCCGCAGGTCGCGGCGCGGCCCGACCAGCAGCCGCACCCGCGCGTCGTCGTTGAGCCGCGCCTTGACGGTGACGCCCTCGCCGGTGACGCCGCCCGCCCAGGCCCACTTGACCCGCCAGGTCTCGGGCACCGGCAGCGAGGACTGCGGCGTCGCCGGCCCGTAGGCCTGCGCGTGCAGCTCGAGCGCGACGACGGCGCCGAGGGCGAACACCCCGGTCACGGCAACCGCGACGAACCCCAGCTCCCGCACCCCCCGCACCCGCTCCCAGGCCAGCAGGAAGAGCACCCCCGGCACGGCGAAGACGAGGCAGGCGAGCACCGCGAAGAGCGGCGTGTACTCGAGCGCCGCCAGCGAGCCGAGCCCGAAGCCGGCGACCAGCAGCAGGCCGCCGAACCCGTCCCGCCACCAGGCGGCGGCGACCGCGACGGCCGCGAACCCGAGCAGCCCCAGCTGCAGGTCGTGCTCCAGCCCCGAGCCGAGGACCCCGCCCTCCGGCGAGGCCGGCGGCCCCTCGCTGAAGGCCAGCAGGAGGAAGATCGCCAGCGCCGCCAGGCTCGTCCCCCGCGCGACCGCGCGCAGCCGGCCCGACTCCGAGGCGAGCAGCTCGCGCAGGCCGAGGCGGCGGTGCGGCACGGGAGGCGACGCCGCCCGCAGCGCCACCCAGGCCGCCAGGCACCCCAGTGCC
>DASUQZ010000171.1:0-9604 GCA_036280335.1 Solirubrobacterales bacterium | reverse complement strand
ACCTCGTCCAGTACGAAGAACTGACCCTGCCGATAAGCGACGAGACCGAAGTTCGGGGTGCCGGCGCCAACATGACCGTCGTCGAAGGGGACGGCAAAGCGGTGATCTTTTCGGTCAACGCAAAAGCGACTCTGTCCGGGCTGACGATGACCGGGGGAGCGGGGGCAATCCAGAGCAACGCCGACCTGACGCTGCGAGGGGTTGCAGTCGAGGACAACGAACGTGAAGCCGCGGGGGGCGGCATCCAGTCGAATGGACCGCTCACGATCGACTCCAGCTTCATCGGCTTCAACCGGACGAACGGCAGCTCCGGCGGCGCCATCCAGGCCAATTCGTCCGTCACCCTCCTCAACAGCACGGTCGCCTGGAACTCCTCGAAAGGCAACGGCGGAATCAACGGCAACGGCGCGGTGGCGGCCACCAACAGCACCGTCGTCTTCAACAGCTCCGAGGAATCCGGCGTCGGCGTCAAGGGCTCGCCGCTG
Organism: Solirubrobacterales bacterium; assembly: GCA_036280335.1. GTDB lineage: Bacteria > Actinomycetota > Thermoleophilia > Solirubrobacterales > 70-9 > VAYN01. Next base: position 9,119 of record DASUQZ010000171.1, on the reverse strand, counting down.
ACCGTTCGGAACAGCATCGTCGCCGGCAATGAGAACAGCACCGGGACCTTCAACTGCTTCTCCGTCACGGAATTCGTTTCCCTCGGCGGCAACGTCAGCGACGACGCCACCTGCGGCACCGGCGCGACCGACCGGCCGAACGTCAACCCGCTGCTCGGGACGCTTGCCCTCCACGGCGGCACGACCCGGCTCTACGACCTCCTGCCCGGAAGCCCGGCAATCGACGCCGCGAGTGGCTGCCCACCGCTCGACCAGCGCGGCGCGGCGCGGCCGCAGGGGGCCGCCTGTGACAGCGGCTCATACGAGGCCACGCCGCCGCCTCTCGTCACCCCGTCCTCGAGCAACAGCAGGTTCTTCATGCGCGTCGGCAGGAAGTTGCGGCTGCGCGATTACGCGATCTGGGTCAGGCTCAAGTGCCCGAGGAGCACCGTCAGCCCGCCCTGCCGGGGCAGGGCCTACGTCACCAACCCACCGCTCGTCTTCGAGGGCAGCGGCCCTCGCACCATGCAGCTGCGACCCCTCTGGGGCAAGTTCTCGATCCGGCCAGGGGAGGTCGAGGCCGTTGCCCTGCGACGCCCCTTCGGCAGAACCAGCCGGTTGCCCGAGAAGCCGGGGAAGTGGCGCGTCACCCTGCGCGTCTTCGCGAACGACGGGGCCGGCGAGAAGTGGAACTTCCAAAAGCGCCGGATGCCGCTGATCGCCCGCTAGGCGTGGATCGCCCAGCCGTCGACGGCGCGGGCGGCGTCGAGGACGGCCTCTGAGACCGTCGGGTGCGGGTGCACGATCCGCGTGAGCTCCTGGTAGCCGCCCTCCAGCGCCATCGTCGCGACCAACTCGGCGATCATGTCGCAGGCGCGGTTGCCGACCACGTGGGCGCCGAGGACCTCGCCGTACTTGGCATCGACGACGAGCTTGACGAGGCCGTCTTTGTCCTCGTAGACGACGCCCGCGCCCTCGCCGGCGATTTTTTGCTTGCCGACCTTGACCTCGCGGCCGGCCTCTTCGGCCTGTGCCTGGGTGAGGCCGACGCTCGCCACCTGGGGCTGGCAGAAGGTGGCGCCGACCATCAGGTCCTGGTTGACGGGATGCGTCTCGACGCCGGCCGCGGACTCGACCGCGACGACGCCCTCCTCGGAGGCCTTGTGGGCGAGCGCCTTCTGGTTGACGAGATCGCCGATCGCGAAGACCTTCTGGTTGCTGGTGCGCTGGTGCTCGTCGACCTTGATTTTCCGGCCGTTCTCCTCCAGCTCGACCCCGGCCTCCTCGAGGCCCAGCCCCTCGACGTCGGGCGCGCGGCCGCCGGCGACGCAGAGGTAGTCGACCTCGGCGCTGTTGTCGCCGTAGGTGAACTTCACCGACGAGTCCCCGGCCTCGACGTTCTCCACCGGCGCCCCGGTCGAGATCTCGATCCCCTGTTTCTTGAAGACGCGTTCGACGACCTTGGCGATGTCCTTGTCCTCGGCGGGAAGGATCTGGTCGAGCATCTCGATCAGCAGCACCTCGGTGCCGAAGCGCGCGTAGGCGGAGGCGAGCTCGGCCCCGGACGCCCCGGCACCGACCACCGCGATCCGGTTCGGCCGCTCGGACAGCGACCAGGCGCCCCAGGTGTCGACGACGCGGCCGCCGAACTCGACGCCGGGGATCGGCAGCGCCACCGACCCGGTCGCCAGCGTCACCGCCTTCGCCTCGTACACGTCGTCGCCGACCTTGACGTTGCCATCCGAGGTCAGCGAGGCGTCGCCGTGGATGAACTCGACCTTGTTTTTCTTCCACAGCCCTTCGACGCCGCCGGAGAGCTGTTCGGAGACCTCGGCGCGGCGCTTGTGCAGCGCCTCCCAGTCGAGCTTGACGTCGTTGCCGACGACGCCGAGGTTCTCGCTCGACTTGGCCTCGTGGAAGATCTCGGCCGTCCGCAGCACCGTCTTCGCCGGGATGCAGGCGTAGTTGAGGCAGCGCCCGCCGGCCTTGTCGCGCTCGACGACCGCGGTCTTCTGGCCCAGCTGGGCCGCGCGGATGGCGGCGACGTAGCCGCCCGGGCCCCCACCGATGACGATCTGGTCGAAGGAGTCGGCCATGCGCGCCTGAGCCTATAGAAGGTGCGGGGTCGGCATTCCCGTTCGTCTACCCCTTCTCATTCCTTCGGCAACCGCGTCGGCATCTGGATCCGCGCCATCGCCTTGACCATGAAGTAGAAGAGGGCGCCGGCGCCGGCGAGCAGCGCCAGGGTGCCGATCACCTGGGTGACGCTGGAGGCGCCGACCACGAGGCCGAAGAAGGCGCTGAAGAGGACGATCACCAGCATCAGCTGGAAGCCGAGCACGGCCCAGTAGCGGGCGTGCCACATGCCCCAAGCCATGATCCCCATGATCACGGCGGGGGCGATCACCTGCGGCAGCCTCGGGCGTTCCCCGTCAACCTCGACCCCGGCGGCGTAGCCGGCGACGATCGAGATCGAGATCAGCGCCGCGATCACGGCGCCGACGGTGACGACCGTGGGCCGCTCGCCCTCGGCCAGCGGCTCCAGCGCCTCGCGCGCTTCGCGGTTGCGCTGCTCGGCGCGGGCGTAGCCGCGGCTCATCGAGTCGGCGCCGCGCCGCTTCCTCTTGGTCCGCTCCTCAGCCACCCGGGGCCACGCCCTTCCCGTTGGGGGCGAAGGCCTGCCGCAGCTCCGTGGCCGCCGCCTCGGGATCGGCGGCGTCGCGGATCGCCCGCACCGCGCAGAGCCGCTCCGCCCCGGCCTCGACCACCTCCGCCGCATTCGACGGGTCGATGCCGCCGATTGCGAAGAAGGGATGGGGGGCGTGCCGGGCGGCGTGGGAGATCAGCTCGAGCCCGACCCCCGGCCGGCCCTCTTTGGTCGGCGTCTCCCAGATCGGCCCGACGCTGATGTAGTCGACGGGGCGCTCGGCGCTGGCGGCGATCTGCTCGGTCGAGTGGGTCGAGAGGCCGATGATCGCGTCGGGTCCCATCAGCTCGCGGGCCTGCTCGGCGCTGGCGTCGTCCTGGCCGACGTGGACCCCGTCGGCGTCGCAGATCCGCGCCAGCTCGGGATCGTCGTTGAGGATGAAGAGGGCGCTGAAGGTGTCGGCGATGCGCCGGAAGATCGCCGCCGCCCGTTCGATCTCCGCCCGCCCGAGCTCCTTCTCGCGCAGCTGCACGATGTCGGCGCCGCCGGTCAGCGCCGCCCGCAGCAGCAGCTCGAGGTCGGTCGTCGGCCGCGCGTCGCAGACGAAATAGAGGCGGGCGGTGCGCAGGCGCTCGCGGCGGAGAGGGCCGTCGCCCTCGGGCAGAGAGAGGCTCATCGACCCGATTATGGCTGGCAGGGGCGCCGGGGCTTCGCGAGCGCGCGTGCCGAGCCCGGCGGAGGGGTAGCATCGGTGGTGCACGGGAGCCCGCGAGGGCTGAGAGGGTGGCACCGAGGCCACCGACCGTTTGGACCTGATCCGGGTAATGCCGGCGGAGGCAATGCAGTGACCGAGAAGCGGAGTTTCGACGCGGTAATCGTGGGCGGTGGGGTCATCGGCCTCAGCTGCGCCTGGCGCGCGGCGCGGCGCGGGGCGCGGGTGGCCGTGCTCGAGCGCGGCGAGCCCGGCGGCGGCGCGACCCGGGTGGCGGCGGGGATGCTGGCGCCGGTCGGCGAGCTGACCTTCGGCGAGCCGGAGCTGCTGGAGCTGACCCTGGCGGCGGCGCGCGCCTACCCGGACTTCGTCGCCGAGCTGGAGGCGGCGACGGGAGTGGGCAGCGGCTACGAACGGCTCGGCGCCCTGCACGTCGCACTCGACCGCGACGAGGCGGCGCAGCTGCGGCGCGTCCACGAGCTGCAGCGTTCGCTCGAGCTCGAGGCGGAGTGGCTGCCGCCGCGGCGCTGCCGCGACCTCGAGCCCGGCCTGACGCCCTCCTTCCACGGCGGCGTCTTCGCGCCCGGCGAGGCGGTGGTCGACCCGCGGCAGCTGACGCGGGTGCTGCTGGCGGCCTGCGCGGCGGAGGGAGTCGAGGTGCGCACCGGAGCCGAGGTCGTCGACGGGATCTTCGAAGGCGAGCGCCTAGTCGGCGTCCGAGCCGCTCCAAAGTCCGCCGGACCTTTGAACCGCTATCCGGAACAAAAGTCCGGCGGACCTTTGAACCGCTATCCGGAACAAAGGTCCGGCGGACCTTTCGATCGCGCTGGGGGCGAGGAGATCCGCGCCGAGGCCGTTGTCCTCGCCGCCGGCGCCTGGTCCGGTGCCGCCGAGTGGTTGCCGGAGCACGCCCGGCCGCCGGTGCGGCCGGTCAAGGGACAGGTGCTGGAGTTGCGCGGGCGCGGCCTGGCCGCCGCCGAGACCGTCGCCCGCCACATCCTCGCCTCCGAGCGCGTCTACCTGGTGCCCCGCCGCGACGGCCGCCTGATCGTCGGCGCTACCGTCGAAGAGATGGGCTTCGACACCGCCGTAACCGCCGGCGGTGTCCACGAGCTGCTGCGCGAGGCCTACCGCCTGCTTCCCGACATCGCCGAGATGGAGCTGGTTTCCACCATCGCCGGCCTCCGCCCCGGCACGCTGGACAACCTCCCCCTCGTCGGCCCCGGCGCCATCGACGGCCTCGTCCTCGCCACCGGCCACTTCCGCAACGGCATCCTCCTGGCGCCCCTGGCCGCCGAGGCCGTCGCCGATCTCCTTGCCGGAGTCGAGGTGGCGCGATGAGGATCGAGCTCAACGGCGCGCCGCACGAGCTGCCCGACGGCGCGACGCTCGACGCCGCGGTGCGCGCCTCGGGCGCGGGGGAGGGCGGGCGCGGCGTCGCCGTCGCCCTCGACGGCGAGGTCGTGCCGCGCGGCGAGTGGGAGACGACGCCGCTGCGCGAGGGGCAGGCGGTCGAGGTCCTGGCGGCGATCCAGGGCGGCGCCGAGACCTGGGAGCTCGGCGGCCGCGAGTGGTCCTCGCGGCTGATCGCCGGCACCGGCGGCTTCCGCTCGCTGGAGCAGATGGAGGCGGCGCTCCGCGCTGCCGGCACCGAGATCGTCACCGTGGCCCTGCGCCGGATCGACCCCGCCGCCGAGGGCTCGGTCCTCGACGTGATCGACCGACTCGGCCTCTTCGTCCTCCCCAACACCGCCGGCTGCTACACCGCCCGCGACGCGGTCCGCACCGCCCGCCTCGCCCGCGAGGCGTTCCAGACCGACTGGGTCAAGCTCGAGGTGATCGGCGACGACCGCACCCTCTACCCCGACGCGGTCGAGCTCGTCGACGCCGCCGAAGAGCTCGTCGCCGACGGCTTCACCGTCCTCCCGTACACCAACGACGACCCGATCCTCGCCCGCCGCCTCGAGGAGGCCGGCTGCGCCGCGGTGATGCCGCTCGGCTCCCCGATCGGCTCCGGCGCCGGCATCCGCAACCCGTACAACATCGCGATCATCACCGAGCGCGCCGAGGTCCCCGTCATCCTCGACGCCGGCATCGGCACCGCCTCCGACGCCGCCCAGGCGCTGGAGCTCGGCTGCGACGCCGTCCTCGCCGCCAGCGCCATCTTCGGTGCCGAGGACCCCGTCGCCATGGCCACCGCCCTGCGCCGCGGCGTCGAGGCCGGCCACTTCGCCCGCCGCGCCGGCCGCATCCCCCGCCGCACCCACGCCGAGGCCTCCACCGCCTACCAAGGCCTCCCCGACCTCTAATACCGCAAGTCTCATCCAGGTATGCAAGAGTTCTCGTCCACTTAGCGGTCCTCAGCAAGGGAGACGAGATGTTCAGCCGACTCACGAGATTCCTGTCCTTCTCCAACGTGATCGCCTGTGTGGCGCTGTTCGTGGCGCTGGGGGGCTCCGTCTACGCAGCCGGGAAGATCAACGGAAAGCAGGTCAAGCGGAGCTCGCTGCCCGGCAACCGGATCAAGCCGAAGACGATCCAGCCGAACCGCATCAAGCCGAAGACGCTCACCGGCCGCCAGGTCAGGGCGAACTCCCTCACGGGCGCGCAGATCAACGAGAAGACGCTCGTGGGCGTCAGCGCGGCTGCTCTTGCCGACGTGCAGTACCAGGTGACGACGGCGACCCTGCCAAACGACGGTAGGCCGGGTAGGGCCACCGCAAACTGCCCTCCCGGTACCCACGTGATCGGCGGCGGGGTGAGCGTGAGCAACGACAACCAGGTCAACGTCAACAGCAACGGCCCGAGCCCGTTGCTGACCGGTTGGACGGCCACCGCCAACTCGTGGTGGGGCTCGGCCTCCACGATGACGGTGACCGCGATCTGCATCCCCGTCGAGAACCTGCGCGGCGGGGCCGACAGCGTGCGATACGAACCCGCCGGCTAGCTTCCGGTCTTCAACCGGCGCGAGGCTCTACCCTTGGGGGGCAGCACGGTCGGGAGCGCTGGCAGAGCCGAATCCCGACTTCTGCCCCTGTAGCTCAGTTGGTTAGAGCGGCGGCCTTTTAAGCCGCGCGGCGCGGGTTCGAATCCCGCCGGGGGCATCGTCACCGTCGGGGGTAGGAGGCAGCAGTGAGGGACGGCGAGCGGGACAGGAGCGCCAGGGGCGACCAGCGGCTGCTCCGCGTGCCGCGCGACATCGAGGCCGACGACGCGCGGCGCCTCGACCGCATCCGCAAGGAGATCGACGCCGCCTTCGACGCGCTGCGCGACGTCGACGAGGGCGTCTCGATCTTCGGCTCTGCCCGCGTCGGCGAAGACCACCCCTGGTACCACCTCTGCCGCGAGACGGCCGCCTGCCTCACCCGCCACGGCTACACCGTGATCACGGGCGGCGGCCCAGGCCTGATGGAGGCCGCCAACCGAGGCGCCAAAGAGGCCGGCGGCGAGTCGGTCGGACTCAACATCGAGCTTCCCCACGAGCAGCGCCCGAACGCCTACCTCACCCGCTCGCTCGACTTCCACTACTTCTTCGCCCGCAAGCTGATGTTCGTCCGCTACTCCCGGGCCTTCGTGATCATGCCCGGCGGCTTCGGCACCCTCGACGAGCTCTTCGAGGCCCTGACCCTGATCCAGACCGAACGCATCCAGTTCTTCCCGGTGATCCTCTTCGGCTCCGCCTTCTGGGACCCGCTGCTGGAGTGGATCGACCGCGGCCTCGAGGACAACGGCCTGATCTCCCCCGGCGACAAAGAGCTCCTCGTGGTCGCCGACAAGCCCCACCACGTCTGCAAACACGTGATCCGGGCCAGCGAACTGCAGAAGGAAGAACGGGAGAGGCTGCCGCTGCCGTAGCCCTAGTGCCGGAAGTGGCGGTGCTTCGTGAAGACCATCGCCACTCCGGCCTGCTCGCAGGCCTCGATCACCTCGGCGTCGCGTTTGGAGCCGCCGGGCTGGATGACCGAGGTGGTGCCGGCCTGGATCGCGAGCTCGGGGCCGTCGGCGAAGGGGAAGAAGGCGTCGGAGGCTAGGGCTGAGCCGGCGAGGAGGGCGTCGGCCTCGGCGCCGCGGGCCTCGCGGCACTTCTCGACGGCGAGGCGGACGGAGTCGACGCGGCTCATCTGGCCGGCGCCGATGCCGAGGGTCGCCCCGTCCTTGGCGATCACGATCGCGTTGGAGCGGACGCGGCGGCAGACGGTCCAGGCGAAGAGCATGTCCCGCCACTGCTCCTCAGAGGGCTCGTTGCCGGTGACCGCCTCCATGATCTGGCGCGGCTCGGGGTCGCCGTCGCGGTCCTGGATCAGCAGCCCGCCCATCACGCGCTTGACGTCGCGTTCGGCCGGGTTCGGCTGGCGGCGCTCCTCCTCGTCGAGGATCCGGATCGCCTCCTTCTGCTGCAGCACCTCGAGGGCGCCGTCCTCGTAGCCGGGCGCGCTCAGCACCTCGACGAAGTTCTCGTGCAGCTTCTCGGCCAACTCCCGGCCGACCGGCCGGTTGAAGGCGATCACGCCGCCGTAGGCCGAGACGGGATCGCAGGCGAGCGCCTTCAGGTAGGCATCGAGCGCGTCGGCCCCGATCGCCGCCCCGCAGGGGTTGTTGTGCTTGACGATCACGCAGGCCGGCTGCTCGAAGTCGCCGACCAGGCTGCGCGCCGAGTCGTAGTCGAGGACGTTGTTGAAGGAGAGGGCGCGGCCGTGCAGCTTCGAGACCCGCGAGAGGATGTGGCTGCGCACGCCGGCTTCGGAGTAGAGCGCCGCCCGCTGGTGCGGGTTCTCCCCGTAGGAGAGGTCGAGCACCTTCTCGTACGCGACCGCCAGGTGCTCCGGGAACTCCTCGTACTCGGTCGAGAACCAGCGGCTGATCGCGGCGTCGTAGCGCGCGGTCTGGGCGAAGGCCTCGTTGGCGAGCCAGTGCCTGGTGGAGGCGGAGACCTCGCCGCCGGACTCCTCGAGCTCGGCGCAGACCGCGTCGTAGGACTCGGGCTTGACGACGACCGCGACGCTCTCGTGATTCTTCGCCGCTGCGCGGATCATCGTCGGGCCGCCGATGTCGATGTTCTCGATCGCCACCTCCGGCGCCACGTCGTGGCCGGCGACGGTCTGCTCGAAGGGGTAGAGGTTGACGCAGACGACGTCGATCGGCTCGATCCCCTCGCGCTCCAGCGTCGCCATGTGCTCGGGGTCGGCGCGCCGCGCCAGCAGAGCCGCGTGCAGCCGCGGGTGCAGGGTCTTCACCCGGCCGCCGAGGATCTCCTCCTGGCCGGTGAACTCGGAGACCTCGGTCACCTCCAGCCCCGCCTCGCGCAGCGCCGAGGCGGTGCCGCCGGTGGAGAGGATCTCCACCCCGAGCGCCGCCAACTGCCTGGCGAAGTCGGCGACCCCGGTCTTGTCGGAGACCGAGATCAGCGCCCGGCGCACGCGCACCTGACCGTCGCCGAGGCTCTGCGGGGTATCGGTGGCCGGTTCGCTCATCAGTCGACGGCGACCCTGGAGGGATCGCCTGGGTCGATCCTAACCCTGCCCTCCGCGATCATGCGGATCGCCTCCGGGTAGAGCTCGTGCTCGACCGCGTGGACGGCCGTCTCCAGCTCGTCCCGGCTCACCCCCGGCGGCACCGGGACCTCGCGCTGGGCGATCACCGGGCCGGTGTCGACCCCCTCGTCGACGAAGTGGACGGTGACGCCGGTGGTCTCGACGCCAGCGGCGAGCGCCTGGCCGATCGCGTCGAGCCCGGGAAAGCTGGGAAGCAGGGCGGGGTGGATGTTGACGACGCGGTTGCGGA
>DASUQZ010000170.1:0-4829 GCA_036280335.1 Solirubrobacterales bacterium | reverse complement strand
ACGAGGCGCTGTTCCGGGCGGAGCTGCACCCGCTCTCGCCCGCCGGCTCGATGAAGCCGGAGCACCTGGAGGCGCTGCGGGACGCCGTGGTCGCGGCGCTGGAGGCGGGGATCGACGCCGGCGGCTCCTCGATCGACGACTACCGGGATGCCCGCGGCGAGAAGGGGACGATGCAGGACGAGTTCCTCGTCCACACCCGCGAGGGGGAGGACTGCCCGCGCTGCGGAGGGACGATCGTCCGCATCGTCGTCGGCGGGCGCTCCACCTACTTCTGCCCGAGCTGCCAGGTGAGACTGCGGCGCCGTCCGAGGCGCCGGTCAAGATGAAATTGTGGCCGGGACTACGGTCAAGACCGAGGCAGTCGTTCTGCGCAGCATTCGCTACGGCGAGGCTGACCGCATCCTCCATCTCTACTCCAAGAGCCGCGGCCGGATCGGGGCGATCGCCAAGGGGGCCCGCAAGCCGAAATCGCGCTTCGGCGGGCGGCTGGAGCCGTTCTTCCGGCTCGACCTGGTCCTCCACGAAGGGCGCAGCGACCTGATGACGGTCACCAGCGCCACCACCCTGGACGGTTATCCGCGGCTGCGCTCGTCCGGCGCCGCTCTCACCGCCGGCGCTCGCGGCTGCGACGCGGTCTTGCGCCTGCTCGATTCGGCCGAGCCGAACCCGCCCGCCTACAACCTCCTCTGCCGCTACCTCGCCCTGCTCGACGACCCGGCCGAGCCACGGGCGACGGGGCTCGAAGCCGCGCTTTCCTTCCGCCTCAAGCTGGCGCTGGTCGCCGGCTTCGCCCCCGAGCTCGCCTCCTGCGCGCGCTGCGGCGAGGCCGAGCACCTGGCCGGTTTCTCCGGCGCCGCCGGGGGGGTCGTCTGCGCCGGCTGCGAAGCGGGCTCGTTCCCGCTCTCCGAGGAGGCGCACCGGTTCATGGTCGAGGGCCTGGCGAAGCCCCTCAGCGACGCTCCCGAGGCCGAGCCGGTCGCGCTGCGCCAGGTCGAGCGCGCAGTGAGCGAGACGCTCGAGCACCACGCGCACGTCCAGCTGCGCGCCGCAGCTTAAGATCGGCGGGTGCCTGCCACCGCCACCTTCCATGACCGCATCTCCGCATGGGAGGAGGAGTACCTCTCGCCGCAGGCGACCCGGTCCTATCCGGCGCGGCGGCAGCAGGAGGAGCCGGACAGCCCGCTGCGGACGCCGTTCCAGCGGGATCGCGACCGGATCGTCCACTCCAAGTCGTTCCGGCGGCTGAAGCACAAGACGCAGGTCTTCGTCGCCCCCGAGGGCGACCACTACCGCACCCGTCTCACCCACACGCTGGAGGCCTGCGGGATCGCTCGCACCGTCGCTCGCGCACTCGGCCTCAACGAGGACCTGACCGAGGCGATCGGGCTCGGTCACGACCTCGGTCACCCGCCCTTCGGGCACGCCGGGGAGGAGGCGCTCGACGCGGCGCTGCGCGAGCGCTGCGGCAGCGGCTTCCGCCACAACGAGCACTCGCTTCGGGTGGTCGACGTGCTCGAGCTGGAGGGCCAGGGCCTCAACCTGACCGAGCAGGTCCGCGACGGGATCCTCAACCACACCGGCTCGCGCAAGCCGGCGACCCTGGAGGGGCAGATCGTGCGGCTGGTCGACCGCGTCGCCTACATCAACCACGACATCGACGACGCGCTGCGGGCGGGGGTCCTGGGACCGGGCGACCTGCCGGCGGAGGAGATCGAGCTGCTCGGCCCGACCGGCTCGGAGCGGATCGACACCCTGGTCCGCGACATCGTCGAGCACTCCGCCGGCGCCGCGGAGATCACCCAGGGCCGCGAGGTCGGCCAGGCGATGCTGCGCCTGCGCAAGTTCATGTTCGACCGCGTCTACCTCGGACCGGCGGCGCGCAGCGAGCAGGATCGGGTCCAGCGCACCATGCGCGGCCTCTTCGACCACTACATGGCCCACCCCGACGAGATTCCCGCCCTGGACCCGCGCGCGAGCGACTGCCAGCGGGTGGCCGACTACATCGCCGGCATGACCGACCGCTTCTGCATCGCCAAGTTCACCGAGCTGACCGTCCCGGAAGAGTCGCGGTTCTGATGGCGCTGATCTCCGGCGAGAGCCTCGAACGGGTCAAGCAGGCGGCCGACATCGTCGAGGTCGTCTCCGCCCACACCGACCTGCGCCGGCAGGGCGCCCGCTACGTCGGGCTCTGCCCGTTCCACGAGGAGCGCACGCCCTCATTCTCGGTCGAGCCCCAGGAGAAGCTCTACCACTGCTTCGGCTGCGGGGTCGGCGGCGACGTGATCAAGTTCGTCGAGGAAAAGGAGGGGCTGGGCTTCACCGAAGCGGTGGAGCTCCTCGCCGACCGCTACGGCGTCGAGCTGGAGCGCGAGCAGGAGGACCCGCAGGCGGAGCGCAGGAGGGAGCGCCGCCGCCGGCTCGAGCAGCTGCTGGAACGGGCCGCCGCCTTCTACGCCAACTATCTGTGGGAGTCGGGCGAGGCGGCGAAGGCTCGCGATTACCTCGCCGGGCGGGGGTTGGGCGAAGAGGTGCTGCGCGCCTTCGGCGTCGGGTACGCCCCCAGCGCCTGGGACAAGATCCTGGTCAGCGGCCAGCGGGCGGGGTTCAACGTCGAGGAGTTGCGCAGCGTCGGCCTGGTCCAGCGTGGCCGCAGCGGCGGCGACTACGATCGCTTCCGCGAGCGGATCATGTTCCCGATCCGCGACCGCCGCGGCCGCGTCCTCGGCTTCGGCGGCCGGGCGATGCGCTCCGACCAGGGCGCCAAGTACGTCAACACCGCCGAGACCGACTTCTTCCACAAGAGCCAGATCCTCTACGGCGTCGACCGCGCCAAAGCCGCGATCGCCAAAGCCGGCCGCGCCGTCGTCGTCGAGGGCTACACCGACGTCCTCGCCCTGCACCAGGCCGGCATCGAGGAGGCGGTCGGGGTGATGGGGACGGCGATCACCGGCGAGCAGGTGGCGGCGCTGTCGGGCATGGTCGAGGAGGTCGTGCTGGCTCTCGACGCCGATTCCGCCGGTCAGGCGGCGATGCTGCGCGCCCAGAGCGTCGCCGCTGGACGACGGATGCGCCTGCGGGTGGCGGCGATGCCGGCGGGGGAGGACCCGGCTGAGATGATGGCCGGCGAGGGTGGGGCGGAGCGCTTCGGGGCCCTGCTGGAGCAGGCCGAGGAGCTGACCAGCTTCCAGGTTCGGCTGGTCCTGGATCGCACCGACGTCTCCTCGCCCGTGGAGCGCGACAGGGCGCTGGCGGAGGTGGCCCCGGTGCTGGCAGGGCTCGGCGAGAGCGCGAGCCGCGACGAGCTCGTCCGTCGGGTCGCCGAGCGGCTCGACCTCGATCCGGCGATGGTGATGGGGCGGGTGGTCGCCGCGACTCCGGCGAGCGGCGGCCGGGAAGCGGCGCCGGAGGCCCGGCGAGCCCAGACGGCATCCACCGGGGCGCGGCCACGGCAGGGCGGAGAGCTGACCTCGCGCGAACGGCGCGAGCGAGCGCTCTTGGCGATGTGCATCGCGCTGCCGAACGAGGGCCGCGAGTACCTGGCGCGGCTGACCGATGCCCATCTCTCGCCGACCGGTCTGCGCGTCGCCACCTGGCTGCGCGAGCATCCGGAGGACCCTGCCTCGAACCTCCCGCATGACGACGACGTACTCACCGGCCTGATCACGGAACTGGTGATCATGTCCCGAGAGGAGCCCGCCTCCCACGAGGCGATGGAGCTGAACTTCCTGCTTCTCGAGCAGCGTCGCCTCGAGGATGAACTCGCCGCCGCCGGCGAGCGAGGCGACTACGAGCGCCGTGCTTCTCTCAGCCGTGAACGAGCAGATCTCGTCCAGCGAATTGCCCACGCGGAGCGGCCGGCGGGCAGCGTGTAGTCAACTCCATCCGTATTTTTCTGTCTGCATCACCTGCTTTGATTCAGCCATGGAAAAGGAGCTCCTCGAGCAGTGCTTGGCGGAGGGCCTGTCCCTCGAAGCGATCGGCAGACGCGTCGGCAAGCACGAATCGACCGTCAGCTACTGGCTGAAGAAGCACGGGCTGGCGGCGGCAGGCAGTCAGGTTCATGCCCCCAACGGAAAGGTTGACCCCGGTCGTCTTCAGATGCTTGTAGAGGAGGGTGCTTCGATTCAGCGAATGGGCGAAACGTTCGGCGTCGGCCGGTCAACCATCAGGTACTGGCTGCGGAAGCTAGGCCTGGAAACGGAGCGCGCAGTCCGACTGCAGGAATCGCAGACACCGCGCGCGGAGGGTCGGCGGCGGGTCTATCTGAGGTGCCAGAAGCATGGCCACACCGCGTTCTATGCCAGGCCCGAAGGAGGATTTCGATGTGGCCGATGCAGCTCCGCGGCCGTCTCCAAGCGAAGGAAATACGTGAAGAAGATTCTGGTTGAGGAAGCGGGCGGTTGCTGTGCCTTGTGTGGGTTCGCAGAGCACCCTGCCGCCCTGCAGTTTCATCACCTCGACCCTTCGACGAAGTCTTTCAGCCTCGGGGAGGGTGGTTTGACGCGATCGCTGGAGAGTTTGCGGGCAGAGGCGAAGAAGTGCGTTCTGCTCTGTGCAAATTGCCACGCCCAGGTGGAGGTAGGGGCGAAGAGCGTAGTGGCCAAGGCTCGCTAAAGTTTCCGTTGCCATCCTTTCCCTGGGTGGCGCTCTATCGGTCCGGGGTAGCTCAATTTGGCAGATGCGCTCGACTGTTAATCGAGAGGTTGTGGGTTCGAGTCCCACCCCCGGAGCTTCTTAGGCAGCAGCGCGCTCTTTGAGCGCCAGCCGTTCGACCAGCTCCGCGCCTCGCGCCGCCCCGTTGTTCTCGCGCCCCCAGGTGGCGATCTCCT
>DASUQZ010000169.1:0-5396 GCA_036280335.1 Solirubrobacterales bacterium | reverse complement strand
CGTCAACAAGAACTACTACTCGCACCCGCTCTGCCCGTACCTGTTCGTGCCGGGTCCCGCCGAGGCAGCCCGCTACACCGGGGTCCAGGACTACGACGACTACATCGAGGGGACCTTCCCCGAGTTCTACGACCCCGACGTGCCGAAAGGCGCCCACGCCGCCTGGCCGAGATACCCGGGCCTGATGGACCGGGCCCAGCAGGCGTTCACCGCCGAGGGCCTCGACGTCCCCTCCTACGTCGCCTTCGGCAACCACGACGCGCTGGTGCAGGGCAACGCGGCCGCCAACGCCGCCTTTGAGCAGGTCGCGACCGGCTGCCTGAAGCCGATGGGCCCGGTCTCCAACCCCGAAAACGCCAGCGGGCTGCTGGCCGGGCTGCTCGACCCGGCGAGCCTGCTGGGCTCGTTCCTGACCAGCCCGCAGAACACGATCGTCGTTCCCGGCGACCCGCAGCGGCGCTTCGTCTCCAAGCGGCAGTTCAAGGACATCTTCAAAGCCGGCTCCCAGCCCGACGGCCACGGCTTCGACTTCATCGACGCCGCCCAGGAGGCGGCCTCGAAAGGCGCCGCCGGCTACTACTCCTGGAGCCCGGAGCCGGGCCTGCGGTTCATCTCCGCCGACACCGTCGCCGAGGCCGGCACGATCCTCACCCCGACCGGCAACTCGACCTCGGACGGGAACATCGACCACCCGCAGTTCCAGTGGCTGCGCGGTCAGCTGCAGGCGGCCACCGCGGCCGGCGAGCTGGTCGTCCTCTTCAGCCACCACGCGCCGGAGAGCCTCACCGCCGATGCGCCCGACGAGCTGGCGCCGCCGTGCACGGTCGCCGACGCCCACGGGCACGACGTCAACCCCGGCTGCGACCTCGACCCGCGCCTCTCGTTCCCGATCCACCTGCAGGCCGACGCCGTCAGCCTCCTGCACGAATTCCCGAACGCGATCGCCTGGGTGGCGGGCCACTCGCACGACAACATCGTCAACGCCTTCCCGAACCCGAACGGCGAGGGCGGCTTCTGGAGCATCCGCGTCGCCGCCGAGGCCGACTGGCCGCAGCAGACGCGCCTGCTCGAGATCTTCGACAACCAGGACGGCACGCTCTCGATCTTCGGCACGATCGTCGACCACGTCGGCCAGGCGGCCGCGCCGGCGCCGGGCACCCCGGCGTCGGCGATGGACTTCAACGACCTCGCCTCGGCGGCGCGGACGATGTCCTTCAACGACCTGCAGTCGGGCGCGCCGATCGGCGAAGGCCAGCCCGAGGATCGCAACGTCGAGCTGCTGATCGACGACCCGCGGTAGCGGGGCGAGCTACCCGCGCAGCTCGCGCTCCATCTCGTCGGCGAGGGCGGGGTGGTGGTAGGGGCCGGGTTCGCGCAGAGCGGCGATGGCCTGCTCACGGCTGACCGGGTCCTTGTCCTGGCTCAGCTTGCGCTTGCAGGCGAAGCGGGTGATGGGGAGCCTGATTCCCACGGTGCCCTTGGCCGCCTGCGCGCCCCACTCCTGGTCGAGCAGCAGCGGCTTCTCGACCTGCTGCTCGAAGCGCTCGACCAGCCTGGTGAGCACGGCGAGGTTCTCCTCCTCGTCGAGCAGCTCCGGCACGCCGTAGCAGTGGGCAACGGTGAAGTTCCAGGTGGGGGCGGGGGTGGCGCCGGGCGCGTACCAGCTGGGCGACACGTAGCCGTGGTTGCCCTGGACGATCGCCAGCATCTCGCCGCCGAGGTCGTGCTGCTCGTCGTCCGGCCTGCCGAGATGGGTGAGGAGCGTCGGCCGCTCGGCCTCGGGATCGAGCAGGACCGGGCAGTGCGAGGCGACCAGCCCGTCGCGGTGGCTGACGAGGATCGCCCAGGGGTTCTCCTCGATCAGCCGCTTGACGACGCCCGGGTCGTCTGAGGCGTATGCCGGGTTGTGGCGCACGCCCCAGACCCTAGGCGCCTACTCGTGCGGGCGGGCCATGCGGCGGTGGTCCAGCGCCTCCTCGAGGACCGAGGTCTCGACGCCCTGCTCGAGCGCGACCTCGCGCAGGGACCGGCCGGACTCCGCCGCGGCCTTGACGATGTCGGCGGCGCGGTCGTAGCCGATGTGGGGGTTGAGGGCGGTGGCGGTCGCCAGGGTCGCCTCGGCGTGGCGCTCGGTCATCTCCTCGTTCGCCTCCACTCCCGCCACGCACTTCTCGTTCAGCAGGCGCGAGGCGGAGGCGAGCAGCTTGATCGAGTCGAGCAGGTTGCGGGCGATCAGCGGCACCCGCACGTTCAGCTCGAACTGGCCCTGGCTGCCGGCGACGGTGATCGCGGCGTCGTTGCCGATCACCTGGGCACCGACCTGGATCACCACCTCCGGGATCACCGGGTTGACCTTGCCGGGCATGATCGAGGAGCCCTTCTGCAGCTCCGGCAGGCGCAGCTCGGCGAGGCCGGCGCGGGGCCCGGAGCCCATCAGCGCCAGATCGTTGGCGATCTTGGTCAGCGAGACCGCGTAGACCTTGAGCGCGCCCGAGAGCTCGACCAGCGCGTCGCGGTTGCCCTGCGCCTCGAAAGCGTCGAGCGGGGCCGAGATCTGCAGGCCGGTGTCGGCGGCGAGCCTCTCCCGCACCTTGGCAGCGAACTCCGGGTGGGTGTTGAGGCCGGTGCCGGTGGCGGTGCCGCCGAGCGGGATCTGGCCGACCCGGCGCAGCGTCCCCTCGACCCGCTGCACGCCGAGGCGCACCTGCGCCGCGTAGCCGCCGAACTCCTGGCCGAGCGTGACCGGGACCGCGTCCATCAGGTGGGTGCGGCCGGCCTTGACGACGTCGGCGAACTGCTGCGCCTTCGCCTCGAGAGCGGCCTGCAGCGCGCCCATCGCCGGCAGCAGGTCGTGGGTGACCTCGTCCAGCGCCGCCAAGTGGACGGCGGAGGGGAAGACGTCGTTGGAGGACTGGCCCATGTTGACGTGGTCGTTGGGATGGGCGCCGTCGCCGGCGAGGTTGGCGATCACCTCGTTGGCGTTCATGTTCGAGGAGGTGCCGGAGCCGGTCTGGAAGACGTCGACGGGGAACTGGTCGTCGTGCCGACCTTCGGCCACCGCTTCGCCGGCATCCCTGATGCGCTCGGCGAGGTCGGCGTCGAGCCCCCCGAGCGCGCCGTTGGCCTCCGCGGCGGCGCCCTTGATCCGGCCCAGCCAGCGCACCACCGGCACCGGCACCCGCTCGCCCGAGACCGGGAAGTTGTCTACCGCTTTGGTGGTCTCGCCACCCCAGAGCTGCTCTGCCATGCGTCTCCTTGTCCGCGACTCCTGCGAACCGGCGCAGCGGAGTCGTTCGTTCTTCGTCGTCTGGAGCGTATTGGCCGGGATGCCCCGGCGCGATGCCGGCCGTCGAGCTGGCGCAGCAGGCGCGGGCGGTGCTTCAGCCGCCGGAGCGGCCCGCGTCGAATCCCTCCCCGTAGGTGGCGAGGAACTCCTCGGGCAGCGGCTGCCTGCCCGGCGCGTAGCGGGCGGCGACGGTGAGGCGGCGGACGAGGTCGGAGTGGATGCCTTCGCTCTCCTCGGCCCCGCGCGCAGCCGCCCCGAGCAGGTAGCCGAGCTGCAGGTTGGCGGGCCCGCCGGGCTCCTTGCGCGCCCCGGCGTTGAGCTCGGTGGCCGCCTCGATCATCGCTTCGCCGACGCGGGCCAGATCGCCGCCGCTCTGGTTGCGGGCGAGGCACTCGCTGATCGGCGTCTCCCCGCCGAGCAGCACTTCGCCCGGCCCGTCCGCCAGCGCCCTTTCGTACGCGGCGGCCCCTTCCAGGCAGGCGACCGGCGTCGAGTCGTCCTCGTTGCCGCAGCCGGCGAGGAGTGCAACGAGAGACATCAGCAAACCGACGGTTCGAGCACGCATTCGCAACATCCTACGAGTGCCCCCGAGGGGGTGTCTGAGCTCGACCCCCTTATATGGCGGCAGAACTCAGAAACGCCTTGGATCAGTCGCCGAGCGGGCGGGCGGAGACGCCGCCGGTGGAGACCTGGGAGATGCCGCCGGGCGGGCCGGCCGGGGCCTTCGGGGCCGAACCGGCTTTGCGGCGGCGCTGGCCCTGTTTGATGCCGGTGAAGCCGGCCGGGAAGACTTCGACCCATTCGGCCGGCTGGAACTCGGGCCCGACCGCGTGGTTCCAGGAGAGGTGGAGGTGGTGGCCGCAGCCGTGGCCGGCGTCGCCCTCGTAGCCGACCCAGCGGAAGGGGGAGTTCGGGTCGTTCTGGATCGGCTCCGCCCACTGGGCGAGGCGGGTGATCCCGGTCCAGCGGCCGACGCAGCCGCCCTGCGAGGTCAGCGCGACGATGTCGA
Organism: Solirubrobacterales bacterium; assembly: GCA_036280335.1. Taxonomy (GTDB): domain Bacteria; phylum Actinomycetota; class Thermoleophilia; order Solirubrobacterales; family 70-9; genus VAYN01. Next base: position 1,101 of record DASUQZ010000169.1, on the reverse strand, counting down.
CGGCGAGGCCGTAGTGGTGGTCGGACCCTTTGACGTGGCAGCCGTCGCAGCCGGCGTGCCCGCCCTGCGGCAGCGGCCCGGAATAGCCGTCGGTGATGTAGATCGGGAACCGCTTGGCCAGCCAGCGCAGGTTGGGGATCAGCCGCCGGTCGATCATGTCGCCCTCTTCGTGCGGGATCGAGGCGGGGATCGGGACGATCTTCCCCGGCCCGTAGAGGATCCGGGACGGTCCGGGCGGCTTCGCCGCTTCCGCGTAGGCGCAGATGCCCAGCAGCGGCGCGAGGGAGACGGTGGCGATGGCGAGGGCGCGGATCCAGGCGTTGGCGAGGAGGCGGTGGCTCACCCCCGCCTTATCGGCCGTACTACGCGCGCTCCTTGAATCCTGCTCCAAAGGTGGCAGGGGCATTGGGCGTTGCAACACGGCGGGATAGGGTTCGATTCGTGCCCAGCGTCCGCGAAGCAACTTTCGACCTGTTCCGCGCCCACGGGATGACGACGATGTTCGGCAACCCGGGCTCGACCGAGCTGCCGATGCTGGCCGACTTTCCCGCCGACTTCCGCTACGTGCTCGGCCTGCAGGAGGCGGTCGTGGTCGGGATGGCCGACGGCTACGCCCAGGCCTCCGGTCACGTCACCGTGGTCAACCTCCACACCGCGCCGGGGGTCGGCAACGCGATGGGCGCGATCTTCAACGCCCAGGCCAACCACTCGCCGCTGCTGATCACCGCCGGCCAGCAGGCGCGGGCGCAGATCACCCTGCAGGCGAACCTGACCAACCGCGACGCGACGCGGATGCCGCACCCGCTGGTCAAGTGGTCCTACGAGCCGCCCCGGGCCGAGGACGTGCCGCTGGCGCTCGGCCACGGCGCCCACCTCGCCGGCCTGGCGCCGCGCGGGCCGGTCTTCGTCTCGCTGCCGATGGACGACTGGTACGCCGAGGTCGACGAGGCCGACGCGCGGGCGGCGATCGAACGCCAGGTCGACGGGCGCGCCGCCGCCGACCCCGAGGCGGAGCGGGCGCTCGCCGCGCGCCTCGACGCCGCCGCCAACCCGGTCCTCGTCGCCGGCCCCGACATCGACGCCGCCGGCGCCTGGGACACC
>DASUQZ010000168.1:0-6648 GCA_036280335.1 Solirubrobacterales bacterium | reverse complement strand
CCTGCTGGAGATCCCCCAGGCGATCAAGGCCGCCGAGGGCACCGCGATGGAGCTCGACGACTGCGCCTTCCCCCTGTTGAGCCGGATCGACATCACCGACGATCCCAAGCAGGCCTTCGACGGTTGCACCATCGGCCTCCTGGTCGGCGCGCGGCCGCGCGGCCCGGGCCTGGAACGTTCGGATCTGCTCGAGGCCAACGGTGGCCTCTTCAAGCCGCAGGGCGAAGCGATCAACGCCGGCGCCGCCGACGACATCAAGGTGCTGGTGGTCGGCAACCCGGCCAACACCAACTGCCTGATCGCGATGTCCAACGCGCCCGACGTGCCGCGCGAGCGGTTCACGGCGATGATGCGGCTCGACCACAACCGGGCGATCTCCCAGCTCGCCAACAAGCTCGGCAAGCCGGTCTCCGCCGTCACCAACATGACCGCCTGGGGCAACCACTCCCCGACCCAGTACCCGGACCTGGTGAACGCCAAGGTCGACGGCTCCAGCGCCTGGGACCAGGTCGACGACGAGGCCTGGATCGCCGACGAGTACATCCCGCGGGTGGCAAAACGCGGCGCCGAGATCATCGACGCGCGCGGCGCCTCCAGCGCCGCCTCGGCCGCCAACGCGGCGATCGACCACATCCACGACTGGGTGCTGGGCACGCCCGAGGGCGACTGGGTCTCGATGGCGGTGCCCGCCGACGGTTCCTACGGGATCGGCGAGGGGATCATCTGCGGCATGCCCTGCACCTGCAGCGGCGGCGAGTGGAGCATCGTCCAGGGCCTCGAGGTGCCTGACTTTTCGCGCGAGCGGATCGATCGCAGCGTGATGGAGCTGCAGGAGGAGCGCGACGCTGTCAGCCAGCTCGGGCTGGTCTAGTTTTTACTTAAGTTCCTTACAGTAAAGCGCGAAAAAAGAGGCCGGCGATGCCGGCCTCTTTTATTGAAGTAACGGTTAGTACCGATCAGCCACCGGCTGGGTAGTACTGACGGCCGTCCTTCTTCACGCGACCCTCTTTCTCCAGGTCGCCGAGGACGCGGTACAGGTAGTTGGGCTTGATCTTCATCGCTTTCGCGACGTCGGAGGCGCTGATACCGGGCTGTCCCTCGATCAGCTTCACCGCCTGGTCGGCACGGGTTCCGCCGCGCCGTTTGCGGCGACGGCGGGGGGTACCGCCGGTGGTGGCTTTGGCGGCGCTGCCGCGGGGACGACCGGGACCGCGGCGGGTGGCTTTGCCGCCGAGCTCGGCGAGAGCGCGCTCGAGGCGCTTGCGCTCCTCCTCGAGGTCGGCCAGACGTCGCTCTACGAGCTGTCGAGCCTCGTCAAGTACGTTCGTGCTGGGGGCCATCTATTTCCTTTCCATCCAAGAATCAGTGTTGATTCGACGGGAGTCTGGCACAGTCACACACACTGTGACACTTGAAATGGACAAGTCAATGCTTTATTTCAACTTTCCCTGGCCATCTGGCCAAATGGCCAGGGGCGCGAAGACAGCGTGTGCGACTAAACGGCGCGCTCTGCCTGTCGCTCAGGTGAAATCCGGATCACGTTTCGCGCCAGGCCCAGCTTCTCCATCACGGCGATGATCATGCCCGAGGGGTCGGGCTCCCACCGTTTCAACCCGTGCACTGCCGAACGGGGGAAGGCGTGGTGGTTGTGGTGCCATGACTCACCGAGTGAGGGCAGGGCGAGCCAGAAGACGTTGGTGGAGTGATCGTCCGTGTCGAAGCGGCGGCTGCCGAGGAAGTGGCAGACGGAGTTGACGCTCCAGGTGACGTGGTGGACGAAGAAGATGCGGACGAAGCCGCCCCAGAGGAGAGCCGTCAGCGCTCCGGCGAGCGTGCCGGTGAGGAGAAAGCCGGCGAGGGCGGGGATCAGCAGGCTCGCCAGGACGAGAAGGGGGAACTGCCGGCTGATCGTCCGCATGCCGGGATCCTCGTAGAGGTCAGGCGCGTACTTCTTCCAGTCGGCGCGGCCCTGCGTGGTCATCAGCCAGCCGGTGTGGGCGTGCCATAGGCCCGAGAGGACACCTCGAACGCCGCCGTCGGGATCGACGTGGGGACTGTGGGGGTCACCCTCTTCGTCGGTATGGGCGTGGTGCTTGCGGTGGTCCGCGACCCAGGCGATGACCGGCCCCTGGACCGCCATCGAGCCGAGGATCGCGAACAGGTATTCGAGCGGCTTGGAGGTCTGGAACGAGCGGTGGGTGAGGAGGCGATGGAAGCCGACGGTGATCCCGACCGCGGTCACCAGGTACATGACCGCGGCGATGACGAGATCGGCGGCGGTCACCCAGCTGTTCCAGAGGAAGACGATCGCGACCAGGGTGGCGACGAAGGGGACGACGACGGCTCCCAGGTTGACGGCTTGCTCGGTGCGGCTCATCTCGTGCATGTCAGGCAAGTTACGCGGAGTTCAGCAACATGTATTCGCTTCTGATGCGCCACTTGCTCGATAAAGTTGTCAGTTAGATGCCAAAAACTCTGGATCCTGAGCCTTGGCGCGATCTCCCGGCAGAGGTTGCCGACCTGATCGAGCCCGAGCTGCCGGCGATCACCGAGGAGATCCTCGAGACGATCGCCCGCGAGGTGCCGGAGTACGCGCGACCCCTGGAGGGCCGGTTCGGCCGCGGCATCCGCACCGGGGTCGGGGAGGCGCTGCTCCAGTTCGTCGCGCTGATCCGCGATCCGGACACCGGCCGCGAGCCGGGGCGCGAGGTCTACGTGGAGCTGGGGCGCGGCGAGCAGAGGGTGGGCCGGAACCTCGACTCGCTGCAGGCCGCCTACCGGCTCGGCGCCCGGGTCGCCTGGCGCCGGATCGCCGAAGCGGGTCGCCGGGCCGACCTCGAGCCGGAGCCGCTGACCCTCCTGGCGGAGGCGATCTTCGCCTACATCGACGAGCTCTCCGCCGATTCGGTCGACGGCTACGCGGAAGCGCAGGCGGCCGCCGAAGACCTCCGTCGCCGCCGCCGGCAGGAGCTGGTAACCCTGCTCCTCCGCGATCCTCCGGTCGAGCCGGCGGACCTGGCGGCCGCCGCGCAGTCCGCCGAATGGCAGCTGCCGAAGACGCTGGCGGCGGCGGCCTGCCGCGACCAGGATCTCGGCGCCGTGGCCGGCCGGCTTCCCACGGATGCACTGGTCACGGTGATCGACGGAACCGGCTGCGTGCTCCTGCCCGACCCGGAGGGGCCCGGGCGAATCGATCAGCTGCGACGGGTGGCATCGCGGACCCTCCTCGTGCTCGGTCCCCCGACTGTGCCCGCCGAGGCCGGGCGCTCCTGGCGGCCGGCGAGGGATCTCCTGCGGTCGTCCGGCACCGGCCAGGGCCTGCTCCGCGTCGAGGACCACCTCGCCGAGCTCCTCCTTTCCGGCAATCCCCACCTGACCTCTCTGCTGGCCGCCCGGCGCCTCGCCCCTTTGAACGACCTCACCGAGCGAGCCCGGGAACGCATGCGCGAGACCGCCCTCGCCTACGTCCGCCACCACGGCAACGCGGTCGCGATGGCCGCCGAGCTCCACGTCCACCCCCAGACCGCCCGCTACCGGATCGCCCGCCTCCGCGAGCTCTTCGGCGAGGACCTGGACGACCCCGACGCCCGCTTCGAGCTGGAGCTGGCCCTGCGGGCGTCTACTGCCGGTACTTAGAGCGCTTCTTGGGATACGTCCGGAAGACGTGGTCCCAGATCGGCGAGGAGACGCCGTAGCCGTAGCTGTGGTCCTGGAAGTGGTGGCGCATGTGGTGTTCGCGCAGGCGCTTCCCGAATTGGGTCTTGGGGACGAAGTGGTGCACGTAGTAGTGCGTGTAGTCGTAGAAGAGGTAGCCGACGATGAAGCCGCCGAAGACGGGGAAGGCGGCGTCGCCGAGGACCGCCCAGAAGGCGAGGAAGAAGAGGACGGCCAGCGGGATCGAGACCGAAGGCGGCATCACCAGCCGCATCTTGTCGTTGGGGTGGTCGTGGTGGATCCCGTGGATGATGAAGTGCATGCGGCGGCCGAAGGCGTTGTCGGGCTCCCAGTGGAAGACGAGGCGGTGCAGCCAGTACTCGGTCAGCGTCCAGACCCCGACGCCGGCCACCGTCAGCAGCGCCAGCTGCCAGGCGGCGTAGCCGCGATCGGCCCCCAGCCACTCCATCGCCACCACCACCGGGATGAAGATGATCGCCGGGACCGCGGGGTGGACGCGGGAGAAGAAGTTGAGGAAGTCGCTCTTGAAAAGTGGGGGAGAAGCGGAGAGCTTCTCCGTCCGGGAATGACTCTCCATCGACAGAGATATTAGCGCCGGCCACCGGCCTTCCCGCAAGACGCAGGGAAGCTGTGACGAAGCTGTTTCAAAGAGGTAGCGATTTGCGGAATCGGCCCCTGCGCCTACCCCGAGGCGGTGCAAATATGCGCGCCGTGCCACGCAAGCCCAAGCCACCGACCTGCGAGGACTGCTATTTCCGCAAAAACCTCCTCTGCGCGCTGGAGCTGAACGAGGCTTGCACGACCTTCCGGCCGAACCGACCGGAGGGCCTCGTCCCACCGCGCCAGCCGGTCCTGCTGATGCGGGCCCCGCGCTGGGCCTCCCGGCCGGCCTAACCGTCGCCCGCCCGCCCAGGCGGGCTATGTTTCGAGTCGTGCCCCAACGCGACATCTACGTGGACTGGAGCCGCACCCGCTACGTGACCCGCCGCTCCAGCGGCTTCTCGCCCAACGTCGACGTCTACTACTGCGGCGAACCGCAGCGGGCGATCGTCAAGGTCGACCTGGCCGGAGTCGAGCTCTCGAAGGTCGGCATCGAGGTCAGCGGCCGCCACCTGGCGATCGTCGGCGAGCGCCACGTGCAGGAGGCGGAGGGCCGCGTCTACCAGCAGATCGAGATCCCCTCCGGCCACTTCCGGCGCGTCGTCGAGCTGCAGGTCGAGGTCGACGCCGACCGCGCCAGCGCCGGCTACGAGGAGGGCATCCTCCGCATCGAGCTGCCGCTGCGCGACCCGAACGAGACCATCCGACGCGTCCCGATCGACCGCAAGTGATGGAGGGCGCCCCGGTCCTCGAAGTCGTCGATACGCCGCTCGAGGCGGAGGACGCGATCCGCGCCAACCAGCCGCTGCCGGAGGCGCTGCCGGTCCTGCCGCTGCGCGACACCGTCGCCTTCCCCGAGACCCTGGCCCCGCTCGCCGTCGGCCAGGAGCGCTCGATCCACCTGATCGACGACGTCCTCGGCACCAACCGGATGCTGGCGATGGTCACCGCCCGCGACCCCGAGAACGAGCTGCCGGGGCCGGAGGACCTCTACGGCGTCGGCGTCGTCGGCGCGGTCGCCCGCATGGTCAAGGTCCCCGACGGCACGCTGCGAATCCTCGTCCAGGGGATGCAGCGGGTGAAGATCGGCTCCTTCCTCGCCGAGGAGCCCTACATGGTCGCCCGGATCAGCGCGATGCCGGACGTGACCGAGCCGAGCCCGGAGCTGGAGGCGCTGAGCCGCAACGTCCAGCGCACCTTCTCGGAAATCGTCGAGCAGATTCCCTACCTGCCCGAGGAGCTGCAGATGGCCGTCGCCAACATCGAGGACCCGGCCGCCCTCGCCCACCTGATCGCCGGCGCGCTGCGGATCGGCACCGAGGAGAAGCAGAAACTGCTCGAAGAGGTCGAGGTCGCCAAGCGGCTCCGCCACCTCTCGCGCATCCTCGCCCGCGAGCTCGAGGTCGTCCAGCTCGGCAGCCAGATCCAGTCCCAGGTCCAATCCGAGATCGACAAAGGCCAGCGCGAGTTCTTCCTCCGCCAGCAGCTGAAAGCGATCCAGGACGAGCTCGGCGAAGGGGACGAGCAGCAGGCCGAAGTCAACGAACTGCGCGAGAAAATCGAGGCGGCGGAGCTGCCCGAGCAGGCGCTGAAAGCCGCCGAGCGCGAGCTCTCGCGGCTGGAGAAACTGCCCCCGGCCGCCGCCGAGCACGGCGTCATCCGCACCTACCTCGAGTGGCTGGTCGAGCTCCCCTGGGCGAAGGAGACCGAGGACAACCTCGACCTCGAGCACGCCCGCGAGGTCCTCGACGCCGACCACTACGACCTCGAGAAGATCAAGGACCGGATCCTCGAGTACCTGGCGGTGCGCAAGCTCAACCCCGACTCGCCCGGCCCGATCCTCTGCTTCGTCGGCCCGCCTGGCGTCGGCAAGACCAGCCTCGGCAAATCGATCGCCAGGGCGCTGGGGCGCGAGTTCGAGCGGATCTCGGTCGGCGGCGTCCGCGACGAGGCGGAGATCCGCGGGCACCGCCGCACCTACATCGGGGCGATGCCGGGGACGATCGTCCGGGCGCTGCGCGACGCCGGCTCCCGCAACCCCGTCTTCATGATCGACGAGATCGACAAGATGGGCGCCGACTTCCGCGGCGACCCCGCCTCGGCGATGCTCGAGGTGCTGGACCCGGCCCAGAACGACAGCTTCCGCGACCACTACCTCGACCTCGAGTTCGACCTCTCCGACGTCGTCTTCATCGCCACCGCCAACGTCCTCGACACGATCCCGGGGCCGCTGCTGGACCGGATGGAGACGATCGAGCTGGCCGGCTACACGCTGGAGGAGAAGCGCCACATCGCCCGCCGCTACCTGGTGCGGCGCCAGATCGAGGCGAACGGCCTGAAGCCCTCGCAGATCGAGTTCGCCGACGCGGCGCT
>DASUQZ010000167.1:0-16215 GCA_036280335.1 Solirubrobacterales bacterium | reverse complement strand
GCAGAACCCGGTCCCGGCCGCCCGCTACACCGAAGTCAAAGACAAATACGAAGGCAGCCAGTTCGTCGAGCGCGAGACGATCAGCACCTACTTCTTCTGGATGAAGACCGACCGGGCGCCCTTCGACGACGTCAAGGTGCGGCAGGCGGTCAACCACGCCGTCGACCCGCGGGCGCTGGAACGGATCTACGCCGGCCAGCTGAGCGGCATCCAGCAGGTCCTGCCGCCGGGGATGCCCGGCCACGAGGAATTCGAGCTCTACCCGTACGACCTCGACAAAGCGAAACAGATGATCAAAGAGGCGAACCCGTCGGACATGGACATCACCGTCTGGACCGACACCGAGAGCCCGAACAACGAAGCCGGCGAATACTTCAACGAGGTCCTGAAGGAAATCGGCTTCGACACGACGCTGAAAATCCTCAACGCCGACAACTACTTCACGGTGATCGGCAACCAGAGCACCCCGGACCTCGACGCCGGCTGGGCGCAGTGGTTCCAGGACTACCCGCACCCGAACGACTTCTTCCAGCCGCTGCTGGCCGGCGAAAGCATCCTGCCGACCAACAACGGCAACTTCGCCAACTTCGACGACCCGGCGGTCAATAAAAAGATCGCGGAACTCGGCGAAGAGCAGCTCGGCCCGGAGGAGGAAGAAGCCTACGCGGAGCTGGACGAAGAAATCATGAAACAGGCTCCGTGGGCGCCCTACGGGAACCGGACCCTGACGACCTTCGTCTCCGACGAGATCGACCTCGACAGCGTCATCTTCAACCCGACGTTCGGCCACTACCTGAGCAGCTTCGAATTCAAGTAGGGCCTCGGGGTAGAAGAAATTCGTGCCTGACGAACCGAGCGCAGAGCGAGGGCCCTGGTCCCTCGCTCTGCGACGGTTCCTGCGCAACCGCCTCGCGGTCGCCTTCCTCGGGCTCTTCGTCCTCATAGTCCTGTTCGTGCTGGCGGCGCCGCTGTGGGCGGAGCACGTCGCCGAAACGGGGCCGAACACGCAGCACATCGTCGAACAGCTCACCGTCGACGGGGAGAAGCGCGACGTCGTCAGCGTCGAAGGGAAGCCGATCGGCCCGCAGTGGTTCGACGCCGGCGGCAAGTTCTTCCTCGGCGCCGACAGCCGCCTCGGCCGCGACGAGATGGTGCGGCTGATGTACGGCGGCCGCACCTCGCTGCTGGTCGGGATCACCGCCGCGCTGATCTCCACCCTGCTGGCGGTGGTGCTCGGGCTGCTCGCCGGCTACTTCGGCGGGCGGGTCGATGCCGTGATCGCCCGCGTCCTCGACACGATCTGGTCGCTGCCGGTCTTCCTGATCGGCCTCTCGATCGGCATCGCCCTGGCGGTGGGCGGGCTCGCCCTCGGCCCGCTCGAGCTCTCCGGCGGCTCGTTGCTGATCCCGATCGGGATCATCAGCATCTTCACCGTCCCCTACATCGCCCGACCGGTGCGCGGCCAGGTCCTCGCCCTCAGCAGGAAAGAGTTCGTCGAGGCCGCGGTCGCCCAGGGGGCGGGGCCGGTGCGGGTGATGTTCCGCGAGATCCTCCCCAACCTCGCCTCGACGATCATCGTCTTCTTCACCCTGATGATCGCCACCGCGATGCTGTTCGAGGCCGGCCTCTCCTTCCTCGGCGCCGGCGTGCAGCCGCCGAACTCCTCCTGGGGGACGATGATCAGCGTCGGCGTCGAACTGCTGAGGGTCCAGCCGCTGCTGGCGATCCTCCCCGGGGCGATGATCATGCTGACGGTGCTGTCGCTGAACATCATCGGCGACGCCCTCCGCGACGCGCTCGATCCACGCGGCAAGCAGCAGATGGACGCGGCGCTGCAGTTCGAGGCGCAGGCCGGCGTCACCAAAGCCGAGGGGGGAGCGGCCCTCCCATGACCCGCTTCGTCGCCCGCCGGCTCGCCGGCATGGTCGCGGTGCTCTTCGCCGTCTCGGTGATCGTCTTCGTCGTCTTCATGGTCCTGCCGATGCAGAACCCCGCGCAGACCCTCGCCGGCAAGAACGCGACGCCGCTGCTGGTCGAGAACATCGAAGCGGAATGGGGCTTCAACGACTCCCTGCCGCAGCAGTACCTGACGATGATGGAGAAGGTCTTCACCGGCGAGCTGACCTCCTACAAACCGCGGATCGAGATCGACGACGAGATCGTCAAGAGGATTCCCGCGACCTTCTCGCTGACGATCGGGGCGGCGGTGATCTGGCTCTTCTTCGGGCTCCTGCTCGGCTACCTCGCCGCGGTCCGGGCCGGCGGCCGGCTCGACCGCTTCCTCACCGGGCTCGCGATCGCCGGCATCTCGATCCCGGTCTTCCTGCTCGGCCCCGTCCTCATCTACCTCTTCGCCAACCAGCTCGAAATCTTCCCCAACGGGCAGTACGTCCCCTTCAGCGAAGACCCCTGGGAGTGGGTCAACCACTTGATCCTCCCCTGGGTCACGCTGGCGGCCCTGACGATCGGCTTCTACAGCCGCGTCGTGCGGACGAACATGCTCGACGTGATGAACGAGGACTACGTGCGCACCGCCCGCGCCAAGGGGCTGAGCGAGCGGCAGGTGATGACCAAGCACGTGCTGCGCAACTCGCTGATCCCCGTCATCACCCTCTTCGGCCTCGACTTCGGCGCCACCATCGCCGGCACCGCGATCATCACCGAAGCGATCTATTCGATCGACGGCGTCGGCAACTACGCGGCTGAAGCCGTCAAGAAGTTCGAATTGCCGCAGATCATGGGGGTGGCGCTGTACGGCTCCTTCTTCGTCGTCCTGATGAACACCCTGGTCGACATCTTCTACGCCTACCTCGACCCGCGGGTGCGGCTGGGGGAGACCGCTTCGGAATGAGCGCCGCGCCCCTCCTCTCCGTCCGGGACCTGCGGGTCGCCTTCGCGACCGAAGAGGGCCGGCTGCAGGCGGTCGACGGGGTCGGCTTCGACCTCTCCCCGGGCGAAGTGGTGGCGATCGTCGGCGAGTCCGGCTCCGGCAAGAGCGTCACCGCGCAGACGCTGATCGGCCTGACGAGGGCGCAGAACTCGCGGATCGAGGGGTCGGTGAGGCTCGGCGGCGAGGAGCTCCTGACCGCCGGCGACGCCGAGATGCGCCGCCTGCGCGGAGAGCGGATCGGGATGGTCTTCCAGGACCCGATGACCTCCTTCAACCCCGTCTACAAGCTGGGCGACCAGATCGTCGAGGGGATCCGCGCCCACCGCCCCGACACCTCCAAGCAGGAGGGTCGCGCCCGCGCCGTGGAGCTCTTCGAAGCGGTCGGAATTCCCGACGCCGAGCGGCGCATCGACGACTACCCGCACGAGTTCTCCGGCGGCATGCGCCAGCGGGCGATGATCGCGATGGCGCTGGCGCTCGAGCCCGAGGTGCTGATCGCCGACGAGCCGACGACGGCGCTGGACGTGACGATCCAGTCGCAGATCCTGCGCCTGCTCGAGCAGCTGAACCGGGAGCGGAACCTGGCGACGATCCTGATCACGCACGACCTCGGCGTCGTCGCCGAGGTCGCCGACCGGGTGCTGGTCATGTACGCCGGGAAAGTGGTCGAGGAGGGGACGCTTGAGGAGATCTTCTACGACCCCCAGCACCCCTATACCTGGGGCCTGCTCGGCTCGCTGACCCGGATCGACCGGCCGCGGCCGCGGCGGCTGCCGCAGATCGCCGGGCAGCCGCCCTCGCTGCTCGACCTGCCGGAGGGCTGCCCCTTCCGGCCACGCTGCCCGCACGAGTTCTCGAAATGCCCGCAGTACCCGGAGCTGGAGGCGCGGCTCCCCGATTCGCCCGGCCACCGCGATCGCTGCTGGCTCACCCCCGAGGAGAAGCGCGAGAAGCGGCTCGTGGAAGGGCAGATCGGCCTGGAGGCGCCGCGATGACCCCGCTGCTCGAGGTCACCGACCTCGTCAAGCACTTCCCGGTCAAGCGCGGCATCCTGTTCGACCGCGAGGTGGACCAGGTGCGCGCGGTCGACGGGATCAGCTTCAAGCTCGAGAGCGGCGAAACGCTGGGGCTGGTCGGCGAGTCCGGCAGCGGCAAGTCGACCGCCTGCCGGGCGGTGCTGCAGCTGATCGAGCCGACCTCAGGATCGGTGAAGTTCGAGGGGCGCGAGATCGCCGGCCTCGGTCGCCGCCGGATGCGGCCGCTGCGCCGCGAGATGCAGATGATCTTCCAGGACCCCTACGCGTCGCTGAACCCGCGCAAACGGATCGGGCAGATCGTCGGCGACCCGCTGCGGCTGCAGGGAGTCGCCTCCGGCTCGGACCTGCGGCGGCAGGTGCGGGAGCTGCTGGCCCGGGTCGGGCTCTCGCCAGAGCACTACAACCGCTTCCCGCACGAGTTCTCCGGCGGGCAGCGGCAGCGGATCGGGATCGCCCGGGCGCTGGCGCTGAAACCGAAGCTGGTGGTCTGCGACGAGCCCGTCTCCGCCCTCGACGTCTCGATCCAGGCGCAGATCGTCAACCTCCTCGACGATCTCCAGGACGAGTTCGGGCTCGCCTACCTCTTCGTCGCCCACGACATCGGCGTCGTCCGCCACATCTCCGACCGGATCGCCGTCATGCACGACGGCAGGATCGTCGAGCAGGGCAGCGCCGATCAGGTCTGCAAGCGCCCCACCGACGAGTACACGAAGAAGCTGCTCGCGGCGGTGCCGATCCCGGATCCGCGCGAGAGCCGAGAGCGGGCCGGCAGCGGCGGCTAATACGCTGGCGGGGAGGTGTCGCTCCCGCTCTCACCGCCGATCAAACCGCAGCTTGCGCTTACCCGCAAACAGCTGCCGGAGGGCGAGGATTGGGCTTACGAGCCGAAGCTCGACGGCTTCCGGGCGATCGTCTTCGTCGACGGCGACGACTTCTACATCCAGTCGCGCGGCGGCAAACCCTTCAACCGCTATTTCCCGGAGCTGGAATTCGCCCCCGGCCGCTGGGTCCTCGACGGCGAGCTGGTGATCCGCGACGGCGACGGCAACCTCGAATTCGACTCCCTGCAGGAACGAATCCACCCCGCCCAGTCGCGAATCGACCTGCTCTCGAAGGAGATCCCGGCGAGTTACATGGTCTTCGACCTCCTCGCAGAAGGCGACGAGGTGTTGTGCGAGAGGCCTCTGCGCGAGCGCCGGGAGCGACTGGAGACGATCGCCGAGCAGGCCGGGCTGGAGCTGACGCCACTCAGCCAGGACGCCGCCGAGGCCGAGCAGTGGCTGAACTCCATCGAGGGAGTGATGGCCAAGGACCTGACCGCCCCCTACGTCCAAGGCAAGCGCAAAGGCATGGCCAAGGTCAAGCGCGAGCGCACCATCGACTGCGTGGTGATGGGGTGGCGCCCCGGCAAAGAAGAGGGCACCGTCGGCTCCCTCATCCTCGGCCTCTACGACGACGGCGAGCTGCGCACCGTGGGCCACATCTCGGGCTTCTCCAAAGCGGCCAAACAAAGCATGCGATCGATGCTCGCTCCCCTGGAGACCGGCAAGGCCGGCACCGCCGAGCCCAGCCGCTGGACCGGCGGTCGTGACCTCGAGTGGGTCGAGCTACGACCCGAGCTTGTGATCGAGGTCGGCTACGACCACGCGGCATCGGGACGAATCCGCCACGGCGCCAGGTTCCACAGGTTTCGGGACGACAAAGCCCCCAAGGACTGCAAGTTCGACCAACTGGACGAAGGCTCCGCTTGACTTGACGACCGTCCCGATCCCGCCTTACGCTCACTCGCCTCGGCTGGAACCACGTCAGCTAGGAGCAAGTTCAGCTCTCCCAACGCGGCTGTTCGTAAGCGCTGGCGACGCGGTTGGCCATTACTCCCGCCGCTCCCGTTCGGCTGCCCGCGTCCATCGTCGCCATTCCTCGCCGCCCTCCCCCGGGGCGCATTCCTCGGCCAGTTCCATCAGCGCGTCGAGCGGCAGCTCAAGCTTCTGAGCGATCACGCGCAGAGTCGCCCAATCTGCATTGACCTCGCCGCGCTCGATCTTCCCCATGACGCCGGGCGTCTCTTCGATCTTCGCTGCCAGCTCGTCACGCTCCAATCCGCGATGCTCGCGCAGGTGGACGATGGCTTTGCCCATGCCGACGAAGGCGGCATCGTCTTCGCGGCAGCGCGGTCGCCGGGGCATCGTCTCAGCGGGGGGACGGGATCAAGTCCACGTCTTGCAGGCGGGCGCGGTGGTAGGCGATCTGGGCAGGCTTGTACCGGCTGAATGAGTCGTCTACCTCGATCAGGTCGGAAAGCAAATCCTGGGCTGCCAGCGACCGGCCTCGATCCTTTGTGAACAGGTCCAGGATGGCGATCCTGACTGGGTGGCTGAGGGCCTGGGTCCGATCGGTCTCTAGGCGTCCTCGGTTGCGTCCAAACAGCGGCATCGTTGGGCTCCGTGTAAGTGGGACTCAGTTGGTCAAGGGACGGTGGGGCGGCGCTGGCGGTGGGGTGGACTGTGGGAGGAAGGTCGTCATTGCCGAATAAGCGCTCAGGGGGCTTTCACTCGTCCCAGACCCTCTGGGTAGCGAGCCCTCCTGGAGCTGCCTAGCCCCCGTGCGTTTCAGGTGCCAGGCCCCTGCGAGTTTCGGCTAGGGCATTCGAGTTTTCAAACAGAATCGGTGCGCTTAAATCTGGCAGGCATACGGAAAAGCCCTAAGAGCGCAGGTTGCGGTGCGGAGCCTCGAAGCCGGTGACCATCAGCCCGATCGTGAAGGTGTCGGCCTTCTGCTCCTTCTTGTCTTGTCGGCTCCGCGCTTCCCGCTCGACTCGGGCAAGGGAGTCCGTGCAGGCCGTGAGAGCTTCGGTTACCTGCATCCATCCGAGGTTGTCCACAAGGAGCTGATTCAACGTCAGGTGGCGCTCGGATCGGCTGTTGAAGGTGCCTGCTTGGAGCGCATCCACAGATGCAGAGGAGAACCGGTCGAATGCCCGCCAGACATCTCCGCCTCGAGCTGATGCGGGGACCGGACGGAGAATCGCCGCCTTTGAGGTCCTGGGGGAGGTCGCTTGGAAGCGATGGGATCGAGCATCGCGATTTGAGCCCGCCAACGGGTCGCCACCGAGGACGGTGAGCATGCCGAGCTGGGCCAAGGCTTCGCACCTTTCGCGCAGTGCTCGGGGCGTGCGAAGAGCGAAGTGGTCGTAAAGCTCGTTCGCGGTCATCGTCGCTCGGTTCAGGACGTCGATGATGGCCAGATTCAGCGGGTCGATGAACACTTTGCCGATCCGCTGCGGCCAATGGTGTCTGGCGAGTGATGACGGGTCGACCGGAGGAAGCTCTGTGGCGAAAGGGCCGGGCGTCTCGGCAGGCGGCAGTTCGAAGGCGGCAAGGCTGACGATCATGGAAAGCGGTCGGCCGTGGCCGTGCTCGATCCGGGTCTTGGCGTCGGTCTGGATCAGGTACAGGACCTTGAAACAGTCCTCGACCGCGGCCAGGGCCTTGCACCATCCTTGTTCGTCCAACTCGGCGGCCTGAAAATGCGCGATTCGTTCACGGCCGTCCGTGGCGATGCCCGCCTCCATCGCTTCCCCGAGTCGACAGCCCATTTCCTCGAGGAACTGCACCGTGAGGGTATCCCGAATAGAGATCGGAAAACCCTCGAAGGTCTCGTTGTCGATCACGGGCAGTTCGGTGGCTCGATGAAGCGTTCCGGTCCGGCCCCGTCTGATGGGGCCGGGGCCATAGGCCATCGGTCGCACCGGCCGAAGCCAGCCAGTTTCAACGAGCTTCATGAAGTGCCTACGGACACTGGAGTACGACCTCCCCCCGAAGCCCTCGTGGAACTGCGCCGGGGTCATTTCGCGCCCAAAGAGCTCGGTGACGATCTGCAGCCGGAGTCGATCCATGCACAGAACGCCAAGCCGCTCTAAATAGCTCTCGCCGGTGCACAGCAACTCGCTTGGGTCGTGAACACTTGTCTTTGCGCGAGTCGACTGGTCGGTCTCCGCTGAACGCATGAGTACCAACTAGTTACCAGAAGCAGCCCCCTCCAAATGAGGCCCCACTGTGCTGCCGTGGCAGTTTATGACGGCACACCGCAAGGAAATCGGAGGGGTGAGGGGCATGGGGATGAAAGCCGTTGACCCGGCCGCACCGATAGCCCTGACCCAGAAGATCGGCTGATGTAGAGCCGAAAGCGGGGCGGCTCGCCGGGTACTCGGCGCCCCCGGAAGCCGCCCTATTCGTGATCGGGATTTACGTTCGCGCTCCCGGCATTCGAGACCACAGATTTCCAATGGCCGAAGGCTGGATGCTGCATGGGGCGTGAGCCCGGTCTGCGAGCTGCTTCGATACCAGCTTAGGTCTGGGTGCTGCGCACGATCAGTTCGTCCGCTTCGCGATGAAGACCATCTTGTAGTGGCGCGATTCATCGGGTGGGTCCATAAACACCACCTCGCCATCTGTCTCATCCATTCCAAGAGTGGCGAGGCAGGTCAGGCCAGCCGCGGCTACCGCGCCCCAGATCTCGGTTGCTGATCGAAAACGCTCCCGATTGATGAGGGGTTCGATGTCGTCTCCTTCGATGCGAGCGTCGTAGACCGAGGGGGCTACCTCCCCCAGGCCGGTCCATTGCCAGTGGCGACCGTCGTGATCCACGTCCCTGACCGCTGAATAGCCCTCCTCATAGACGACGCGAGAATTGACGTCGAATACGAGCAAGCCATCCTGGCCAAGATTGGCGCGCATCCCCTTGAAGGCGTCGAGAAGATCCTCATCCCCGAGCAGGTAGTTCAGGGAGTCGTTGAGGCAGAGGACGAGGTCGAAGGAGCCAAAACTCGGCAGCCGCCTCATGTCGGCAATCTCCAGCGTCACTTCTCGGCCACCTGCCACCGCCGCGATCTCAAGCATTGCCGGGGATAGATCGCAGCCGTGGACGCTCCAGCCACGTCGCAGCAACGGAGCGAAGGCGCGACCGGTACCGCAACCCACATCAAGTGCTGCGCCAGATGAGGGGAGTCCCCACTTCGTCAGCTCTGGCAGAAGGGCGCGACCCAACCACATCTCGTAATCGTTGGCGTGATTGAAGTCGTTGTAGACGCCGGCAAACGCTTGGTAGGTGCTGAAGGCTGGAGACTGCTCCATCAGCGGGAGCCTAGACGGCCCTTGCCTCCTCCGACCGCTCGCCGAAGCTAGAACAAGGTCTCCTGACCAGCGGGTTCTGTCACACGAGGCGCGTTCCTCCGGACAGCGGAGCGGCCCCAGCCTTTCACTGCTCTCGTGGCGCGCTTGCGGTCCTCGGGACGCATGTAGGCGCGGCGTTTGTAGAGCCGTTCGTACTCGGGCATCAGATCGGGGCGTTTCTCCTGGAGCCACCCGAAGAACACGTCTTTGACCTCGTCGCGGAGGTGGAGGGCGACGCTGCCCAGGAAGGTGGCGCCGGCCTCTTTGGCGCGTTCGACGAGGGGTTGGACCTGGGCGGGGTCGTCGTTGATGCCGGGCATCAGGGGGGCGATGAGGACGCCGGAGTCGATGCCGCGGGAGCGGAGCTCGGCTACGGCGTCGAGCCGGGCCGAGGGGCTGGGGGTGTGGGGCTCGGTGGCCCGCCAGGCCTTCTCGTCCAGGGTCGGGATCGAGAGGTTGACCGAGACGGGGAGCTTCTTCGCCATCCGCTCGTAGATGTCGATGTCCCGCAGCACGAGTGGGGACTTGGTTAGAACCGAGACCGGCGTCTCGGCCGCCTCCAGCGCCTCGAGGATCTCGGGCATCATCCGGTAGCGGCTCTCCACCCACTGATAGGGGTCGGTGTTCGTCCCCAACGCCACCAGCTCCCGCCTCCAGCTAGGCCGCGCCAGCTCCGCCCGCAGCAGCTCCGGCACGTTGACCTTGACGACGATCTCCCGCTCGAAGTCCCGCCCCGCGTCCATGTCGAGGTAGGTGTGGGTGCGCCGGGCGAAGCAGTAGCGGTAATCGACAGGCATGGGTGCAGCCGCGGAACGGGTTGATCGTCCATTCGAACCCATAGCGGCTTCCCGGCACCCGATTGAGGGCCGACTTCGCCAGCACCTCGTGAAATCGAATGCCGAGGGCCTCAGGGGCGTCGAAGGTACGCGTCACCGCTTCCTCGGCCAGACCGAACAGCCTGCCTGACTCCTCCTTCTCGACTCTCTGCTCGTCCCATCTCATCCGAACACATGTTCGCAGATGGGGCGGCTCGGTCGATCCTGTAGTGACAACTATTGGTCCGGCGCCGTACCGCCCGGGAACTCGGCGGTTGCTCAACCTAGGATGCCGCTTCTATGCGCATCCTTCGATCACCACTCACCTTCGCCCTGGCGCTCCTCCTCGCGCTCCTCGCCGGCTGCGGCTCCGGCGACGACACGGAAACCTCGGCAGGCGGCCTGCCGGAGGAGATCGTGATCGGCGCCGCGATCGCCAAGAGCGGCTACCTCGTCCCCTACGACGCCAACATCGCCGCGGTCGAACAGCTCGTCGAGGAAACCAACGCCAAAGGCGGCATCGACGGCGCCAAGATCCGGTTCGCCTCCGTCGACAACCACTCCGAAGCCCAGCGGCAGCCCGTCGCCGTCCAGAAGGTGATCGAAGACGGCGCCGACGTCCTCCTCGTCAGCTGCGAAGCGCCGATCGCCGCCGCCGGCGCCCCGATCGCCGAAGAGGAGAACAAGCTCAGCTTCACCCTCTGCGCCAGCGAGCCCGGCTACGGTCCGCCCTACACCGGCCGGCTCTCCTTCAGCGCCAACCGCAGCCTGATCAGCGAGGCCGCCGTCCGCGCCACCTTCCTCTGGAAGCGGGGCTTCCGCCGTCCCTTCGTGCTGCGCGACACCTCGATCCTGCTCGGCGAGGTCGACCAGTTCGGCTTCCAGGAGACCTGGGAGCACCTCGGCGGCAAGCTCGCCGGGCAGGCCGACTTCAAGAACGAAGACCTCTCGATCGCCTCCCAGATCGCCGAGATCAAGCGCTCCGGGGCCGACTCGATCAACCTCAGCTCCTACCCGCCGGGGGGAGCAGCGGCGATCAAGCAGATCCGGGCCGCCGGCATCGACCTGCCGATCACCACGCCGAGCGCCTTCGACGGCACCTTCTGGCTGAAGGGCGTCCCCGACACGAAGAACGTGTACGCGACCCTCAGCGGCTCCGCCTACGACCCGACCGACGCCCAGACGGCCAGGCTCTTCGAGAGCCTGGAGCGCGCCGGGGTCGACACCGACGTCTCCGGGAACCTGCTCCCGGCCTACGCCGCCGGGCAGCTGATCCTCGACGCGATCCGGGAAACCGGCACCACCGACGGCGCCGAGCTGGCCACCTACCTCGAAGGAAAGTCACACGAGACGGTGATGGGTCCGCTCACCTACACGCGCGAGGATCACTTACCCTCGGGACCCTGGTACATCTACGAATACCCCGAACGCAAACCGAAGCTCCTCGAACGGGTCAAGCCTGCTTACGCGCCCGAATACGAACAGTAATAGGACGCTGGGTGAGTTGATTGGAGCCTGGGAATACCGCCTCGGGCGGCCACCGGAAGGGCGCCGGTCGCCGCAAACGGCCCTCGGTGATCGGCCTCGAGGGGCTCCGCCGACCCGAGCGCGGCGGCGCGGTTCCCCTCTACTACCAGCTCGGTGAGATCCTCAAGCAGAGGCTCGAGGCGGGCGGCTGGGAGCCCGGCACCCTTTTCCCCTCCGAGCGGGAGCTCGAAGAGCACTTCGGCGTCTCCCGCGCGGTCGTCCGCCCGGCCCTCAGCCTGCTCGAACGCGACGGGGCCATCTACCGCCGCCGCGGCTCCGGAACCTACGTCGCCGCGCCGAAGCGGCTCGTACCGATCAGGGGCCTGATCCGCTCCCTGCTGGAGGATCGCCTCGGCGAATCGCGGATCGCCGTCCTGCGCATCCGCCGGCAGACGAACGACCAGATGATCGACGACTCCCTCGACGTATCGCGCGGGGAGACCGTCGCCCAGGTCACCTCGCTGCTCCGCCACGACAAACCGATCTGCCTGCTCGACTCGTTCTTCCCCGTCGAGGGGGTGCCCTGGCTGCTGGGCGCCGCGGAATCGCTCAAACGCGGCGAACAACCGATCCTCGGCGAGCCGCCGCGGCTCACCCGGATCGACGTCTCCTTCGAGGCCTCCTCCTGCGGCCCCTGGACCGCCAAAGCCCTCGGCGTCCGCACCGGCGACCCGGCCCTGGTCGGGCGGCTCGTCCAGTACGGCGTTCCCGCCGGACAGAGCCGCAAGCGCCCCATCGAGCTGACCCGCATCGTCGCCCGCAGCGACATCTCCCAGTTCCACTACGAGGCGCCCGGCCCGCTCGACCGGCGGCGCGGGCGAGGCGGCGCCTAGCCCGCCGCCGCGCCGGCTCGGGACGAGCGCAGCGCAAGGGCCTGGCTGACGAACTCCGCATACGCCCGTCGGTAGGCCAGCGTCAGTCGATCGGCCGGGGTGTGAACCTCCACGCTCAGGTCCAGCGGCAGCTCGGGCGTCTCGATCCTCGAGATCACCGCCACGTCCTCGGCGTAGATGCCGGCGTCGTAGGCGATCACCTTCCGGAGCTGCTCCTCGTCGAAGTTCTCGAGACCCGCCTCGATCCAGTAGTGCATCGACTCGGTCGCGCTGATGGCGCGGGCGGCGTGGAGCAGGCAGCGCTGGCCGTCGTCGGTGAACATCCTCGCCGAGGTGAAATTGGGCGCGATCGTGTGGTAGCCCATTTCCCGCAGGGAGCCCCAGGCCTCACTTGCGCCCTCCCCCCATTCCATGTTGCGGCGGAGCGTCACCTCGAGTCCGTTCTTCTCCGGCATCAGCGGCTCGACCTCGGCCGGCTGGTACCCGAGGGTCTTCTGGTGGACGAAGGCGAAGTGGGAGACGTCACGGAAGTTCTCGATCATCAACCCGAAGGACACCGGCAGCTCGAAGGGGGTGCCGTGGCCCCAGGTCCACTCGTCCGGGTCGAACCAAGGAACGTCGGGCACGTCGGTCAGCGGCTCCTCGAGCGTCGTCCAGACGAGCCCCCACTGCACACGAACGGGGTAGGACGGAATCCGGGCGAGCGGCGGGATCTGGCGCTGGTCGGCAAGCGAGGGAATCCGGGTGCAGGCACCCTCGCCCGACCACTCCCAGCCGTGGTAGGGGCACTGGATGCTCTCCCCGCAGACCTTGCCCATCGAGAGCAGAGCGCCGCGGTGGGCGCAGCGGTCGGCGACCACGGCCGCCTCACCGCTCTCGGTGAGGAAGACGGCGAGGGGCTCGTCGAGCAGGACCGCTCGCTGAGGCCCGTCCGCGAGGTCCTCCAGCCTCGCCACCGGCTGCCAGCAGTGGCGCAGCGCCAGCGTTACCTCTTCGCTGCTCGGCGGCGAGGAAGGGGAATCGTCAGTCATCGCTTTCCACACTCATAGCCGTCTCCCCATGTAAGCACGCAGGACCTCCGGGCTGCGCTGCAGATCCTCTCGCCTTCCGCTGACGCGGATCCTGCCACCGGCGAGGACCAGGCTGCGCTGGCAGAAATCGATCGTCCGGGCCGCGTTCTGCTCGACGAGGAGCATCGTCACTCCCTCCGCGCGAAGTTCCTCGAGCAGCCCGTAGACGACGTCGATCATCTTCGGCGCGAGCCCGAGCGACGGCTCGTCGAGGATCAACAGCCGCGGCCTGCGCAGCAGCGCCCGGGCCACCGCGAGCTGCTGCTGCTCGCCGCCGGAGAGCCGGTCGGCGCGCAGCCCGGCTCGCTCGCGCAGGATCGGAAGCCGCTCCAGGACCCCCTCCGTCGCCTCGCTCCCCTCGTCCTGCGCGGCGAGGCGCAGGTTCTCCGCCACGGTCAGGGTGCCGAAGATCTGGCGACCCTCCGGCACCAGCGCGATCCCCGCCCTGGCGATCTCCTCCGGGGCGAGCCCGGCCAGCGACCTTCCCGCGAAGCGGATCTCGCCGGCGCTCGGGCGCGTGAGGCCGCAGATCGCCCGCAGGAGCGAGCTCTTGCCGGCGCCGTTGGGGCCGACGATGCCGACGACCTCCCCCTCGTCGAGGCTCATCTCGACGCCGTGGAGGACCTCGACTCCACCGTAGGCGACCCTCAGCCCGCGCAGCTCAAGCATGCCTGCCCGCCGCGTAGGAGGTGCCGAGGTAAGCCTCGACCACGGCGCGGTCGGCCTGGACCTCCTCGGGGCTGCCGACCGCGACCGTCTCGCCGTCGTCGAGCACCTGCACCCGCGAGCAGAGGTCCATCACCACGTTCATGTCGTGCTCGATCAGCAGGATCGCGCAGCCGAAGTCCTCGATCACCTCGCGGAGAACGCCGACCAGCTCGCCGCACTCCTCGTCGTTCAGCCCCGCCGCGGGCTCGTCGAGCAGCAGGTAGCGCGGCCCGGTGGCCAGGGCGCGGGCGATGCCCAGCAGCCTCTGGTTCCCCGGCGGCTGCAGCCCGGCGGGGCTTTGCGCCTGCTCGCCGAGGCCGAGGCGGGTCAGCACGTCCGCGGCTACCTCGACGGCGCGGCGCTGACCGACCCCGACGCCCATCGCACCCACCGCGACGCTCTCGGCTACCGTCATCCCCGCGAAGGGAAGCGCTGCCTGGAAGGTGCGCCCGAGCCCCGCCCGTGCCAGCCGCGGCGGCGGCGAGCCGGTTACCTCGGCTCCGTCGAGGAAGACGCTCCCGGCATCGGGTGCCTGGAAGCCGCTGAGGACGTTGACGAGCGTCGTCTTGCCCGCGCCGTTCGGGCCGATCAGCCCGAGGGCCTCGCCGGCAGGCAGCTCGAGATCCACCCCTCTCAGCACCTGCAGCCCGGAGAAGGCCAGGGAGATCCCCTCGGCGCGAAGGCTCCCGGAGCCTGGCTTCGCCTCGTCCCTCGCTGCCGCGGCTGGCGCCGGCAGGGCGCGCGAACCCAGCAGGCGGCGGATCGGCCCGACCTCACCCGCCTCGCGGCCGCCGCTCAGGCCCTCCGGCAGCGCGACGATCGTCACCAGCAGGATCAGGCCGAGGCCGATGGCCGCCAGCCCCGGCGTTGCGCCGATGGAAAGCAGCCCGAAGGCGTCGGCGCCTTCCTCGAGGTCGCGCAGCAGCTCGTTGACCGTCGCCACCGCGAGGGTTCCGACGACCGCCCCGAGGACGCTGCGGGCGCCGCCCACCACCAGCATCGTCACCGCCGTCACCGTGGCGGCGAAGTAAAAGGTGCCGGGGGCCAGGGTCCCGGACTGGTGGACCGCCAGGGCGCCGCCGATTCCGCAGAGCGTCCCGCTGATCGTGAAGGCGATCAGCCGCTCCCGCAGCAGGCCGATGCCGATCGAGCGCGCCGCCACCTCGTCCTCGCGGGTCGCCTGCAGCCGGTAGCCGCTCGCCGACCACTTGAAGGCGAGCGCCACGACGACCGCCGCTCCGGCCCAGAGCCCCGCCGACCCGACGCCGGTGGTCGTCGGGATGCTGACGAGCCCGCTGCTTCCCCCGGTGATCGGGTCCCAGTTGGCGAGCACGTTGTAGGCGACCAGCAGGAAGGCGAAGGTCGAGATCGGGATCGCCAGCGTCGAGGTCCTCATCAGAGGCCAGCCGACCACCGCCGCCAGCAGGCCGCACGCCACCGCGGCTATCAGGGTGGAGGGCAGCGGGTCGAGCTGGGAATCGACGATCAGCTGCGGCAGCTCGGGCGTCTGCAGGGCCGTGAAGGCCGGGGAAATCGTCAGCAGGGCGGCGACGTAGGCGCCGGCGGCCGCGAAACCCAGCTGCCCGAACGAGTAGACGCCGCTGTTGCCGATGAAGACCTGCAGGCCGAGGACGACGATCAGGTTGCAGAGGATCAGCGTCACGGTCCCTTCCAGCGAAGGCGTGCCGCTCGCCCCGACCGCGACGGTCAGCCCCACCAGCGCGAGCGGGACGGCCAGAGAGGCGGCCGCGGAGGCCGGGGAGTGCAGTCCCCGGCCGGTCATATGCGGGCCTCCCCGGTCGCCGAGCCGAGCAGGCCCTGCGGCCTCACGACCAGGATCACGATGGGAAGGGAGAAGACGATCGCGTCACGGAACGGCACCAGCCCGTCGGGCAGATAGGTGCCGAGCAGCGAGGAGAGGATTCCGAGCAGGAGCCCGCCGACGACGGCCCCGGAGATCCTCCCGAAGCCGCCGATCACCACGGCGATGAAGCCGACCAGCACCGGGGTCAGCCCCATCGTCGGCGAGACCTGGCCCGTCTGCATGACGATCAGCACGCCCACCGTGGCCGCCAGGGCGCCGCTGATCGCGAAGGCGATCGCGATCACCCGGTCGGCGCGGACGCCGAGCAGCCGGGCCATCTCGAAGTTCTCCGCCGCCGCG
>DASUQZ010000166.1:0-5847 GCA_036280335.1 Solirubrobacterales bacterium | reverse complement strand
AGTCAGTGTCGTCACCGAAGGTCGAGGGGAGGTCGGTGACCATCGCCTGTCCCGCGACCTCGACCGCCTGATCCCAGAGCTCGTGCTCCTCGACGTAGCGCTCCGAGGCGACGATCGCGCACGCCGACCCGTCGGATGTCGGCGAGCACTGCAGCTTGGTCAGCGGGTCGTGGATCATCTTCGCCGCCTTGATGTCCTCGATCGTGTACTCGTCCTGGAACTGCGCGTAGGGGTTGTTGACCGAGTGCTTGTGGTTCTTCCAGCCGATCCAGGCGTAGTGGTCGGGGTTGGAGCCGTACTTCTGCATGTGGTCACGCCCGGCGTTGCCGAACATCTGCGGGGCCGGCGGTGAGGGCTCGGGGTCGCGGATCTCGAACATCCGCATCGCGTGCTTGTCCAGCGCATTGGTGCGGTCGGTGTACTTGACGCCGAGGCTGCCCGGCTCCATCTTCTCGAAGCCCAGCGCCAGCGCGCACTCGGCGACGCCGCCCTTGACCGCCTGGCGCGCCAGGAACAGCGCCGAGGAGCCGGTCGAGCAGTTGTTGTTGACGTTGACGACCGGGATTCCGGTCAGGCCGAGCTGGTAGAGAGCCCGCTGGCCGTAGGTGGAGTCGCCGTAGCAGTAGCCGGCGTAGGCCTGCTCGACGTCCTCGTACGGGATGTCGGCGTCGGCGAGCGCCTTCTCCCCCGCCTCCTTGGCCCAGTCCGGGTAGTCGCCCTCCTTGGTCCCGGGCTTCTCGAACTTGGTCATCCCGACCCCGATCACGAACGTGCGGTTGCTCAACTCTCTCTCCTCCGTGTTTGGCTAGCTGGCCAAATCTAGCGCGCCTGGCCGCGAGTGGCCAGGGGTCGGCGGGTAATCTGAGGGAAGTGGTTCCTCTCGCCGTCAGTGCCGATCCCGCCTCCGGGGTGGGAATCCTCGCCGCGCTCGCGGCGGGGGTCGTCTCCTTCCTCTCCCCCTGCGTGCTGCCGCTGGTGCCCGGCTACCTCTCGGCGGTCAGCGGGGTCTCCCCCGCCGAGCTGGAGAAAGCCGGCTGGCGGCGGGTGCTGGGGCCGAGCCTGCTCTTCGTGGCGAGCTTCTCGGCGATCTTCATCCTGCTCGGGCTGACCGCGACCGGGATCGGCTCCTTCCTCGACGACAACAAGGAGCTGCTGGAAAAGATCTCCGCCGTCCTGATGATCGCGATGGGCCTGCTCTTCGTCGGCTCGCTCTTCATCACCCGACTCAGCCGCGAGTGGCACGTCGACGCGCTGCTCGAGCGGGCGGGCACCGGCGGCCCGATCGTCGCCGGCGCCGCCTTCGCGATCGCCTGGACCCCCTGCATCGGCCCGACCCTGGGCGCGATCCTCACCGCCGCCTCCCTCTCCGAATCGACCGGCCGCGGCGCCTTCCTACTTGCCGTCTATTCGGCGGGCCTGGCGATCCCCTTCCTCCTCACCGCCGTCGCCTTCTCGCAGATGACCACCGCCTTCGCCGTGGTCAAGCGCCACTACCAGGCGATCGTCACCGTCGGCGGCCTGATCCTGATCGGGATGGGCATCCTGATCTGGACCGGCGAGCTGTACCAGCTAAACATCGAGGTCCAGAGCTGGATGGAACGATCCGGTCTGGACTTCTGGAACGACGTCTAGTTCCGCGAGTCCGCAAAAAAGCACCTTGAGGGTGCTTTTTCGCGGCCTCGCGTCAGTTCTGGGCGGGCGCGACGGTCTCCAGCTCTTTGCCGACGGCCTCGACGACCTCGAGGCCGTCGTCCTCCATGTCGCGAGAGCAGACGATCCGGAACCGACCCGTCCCGATCGCGCCGTCGGGCACCACCGGCAGCCCCCGGATCGTGTCCCAGCCCAGCCGCTCGACCTCGAACGGGTTCATCCGCACCTCCGCCGCCGGAAACGGGCAGTTGGCGTTGTGCTGGTCGATCGCCCTGGAAATCGCCTCCAGGTTCTTTGCCTCGGGGGTGGCCACGGTGTGAGCCTACCTGGCACGCCCCGAGCGGTACCGCAGCCGATTCCGACCGAGGCGGCGGTCCTCGATCAGCTCGAGGTCCCTCAGCATCCGCTGACCTCCCGCCTACCCTGGATACATGAAGGAGTGGCCCCGCACGATCGCCCACCTCGACATGGACGCGTTCTACGCGTCGGTGGAGTTGCGGCGGCGGCCTGAGCTGAAGGGGAAACCGGTGGTGGTCTGCGGGTCGGGGCCGCGGGCGGTGGTGACCACGGCCTCTTATGAGGCGCGGAGGCTGGCGGGTATCCATTCGGCGATGCCGGCGGCGGTGGCGCGGCGGCGGCTGCCGGATGCGGTCTATCTGCGGCCGGACTTTCCCGCATATCGGGAGGCATCGGGGCAGGTGATGGACATCCTGCGGCGCAACGTGGAGGTCGTCGAGGTGGTGGGGCTGGACGAGGCCTATCTGGACCTGACCGGGCTGTTCTCGCCGAAGTCGACGATGCGGCGGATTCAGACCGAGATCCGGACCGAGACGCAGCTGACCTGCTCGGTCGGCATCGCCGAGAGCCGGATGCTGGCGAAGATCACCAGCGAGCTCGGCAAGCCGGCCGGGCTGGTCGTCCTCTCCCGCGAGCAGGCGCTGGAGCGGTTCGCCGACGACTCCCCCGGCCTCATCCCCGGGATCGGGCCGAAAACGGTCTCCCGGCTCGAGTCGATGGGGATCCGCACGCTCGCCGACCTGCGGCGGTGGGAGCGGCCCGCCCTCGAAGACGCCTTCGGCCCGCGCTCCGGCGCCTGGCTGCACGCCCGCGGCAACCTCTGGGACAGCACGCCGGTCACGCCCGAACACGAGACGAAATCGCAGTCGACCGAGATCACCTTCGACGTCGACGTCACCCGGCGCGCCGAGCTGGAACGACACCTCGCCGAGCTCGGCGAGGAGCTCTGCCGCCGCCTCCGCAAGCGGGAGCTGGCGGGGCGCACGATCGGGATCAAGGTGCGGCTCGACGACTGGACCAACGTCACCCGCTCCCACACGATCGACCACCCGACCAACGACCCGAAGGTCGTCGGCCCGGTCGCGCTCGACCTGCTGCGCGCCTACGACCCGCAGCGGCCGGTCCGCCTGCTCGGCGTCCGCGTCGCCGGCTTCGACAGCGGCGAGAAGAGTCAGGCCGCCGAGCCGGAGCCGACACCCGGTCAGCTCCGGCTCGGCCTCGCGAGCTGACGCCGCTCCCGAGGAACGGCGTCAGCGGCTCGCGAGCACCGTCCCGATGCCCGGGAACCGCAGGCGCTCCTTGACGGCCTCGGTGAGGTCGTAGTCGCGCCCGGCCACGTAGGGCCCGCGGTCGATCACCGGCACGTTCACGGTGCGGCCGCGGTAGCGCAGCTTCACCCTGGTCCCGCACGGCAGCGTCTTGTGCGCGACGCCCATCGTCCCCGGCATCAGGGTGCCGCCGCAGGCGACGCCGTTGCCGTAGAGGCCCGGTCCGTAGTAGGAGGCGTGGGCGAAGCGGTAGCTCGTCAGCCGCCGCGGCACGCTGCGGGAGGCGCGGATGCGCCGGTCGTGGACCGCGTAGGCGCGCACGGCGTAGCTGCCGGTCCGCTCCGGCGCCCAGCGCAGCGCGAAGGCTCCGTTCGCCTTCGTCCTCACCGCGCGCACCGCCGTGTCCCGGCCCCGGAACACCAGCTTGACCCGGTGCCGGCCGCCCGGCCGCACCTTGCCCCGCACCGCCAGCCCCTTCCCGCTCAGCACCGCGTGGGTGGAGAGATGGAGGGCGACGTGGGAGCGCGCTCGCTCGTGCCGGTCGTTGCGCTCGCTCTGCGCCGCTGCCGGCGCCAGGCCGATCGAAAGCGCAGTGGCAGCCGCCACCGCGGGCAGGAGATATCGCATCTGGTTCGCTCGCTTTCTCCGCCTACGGGGTTAGCTGACGGGCTCGCGGGCGCCGGCACCTCCGGCTCTCGCTACGGGTGGCTCGCCACCCGATTCGCCCCGGCCGCGCGCACAGGCGCGGCAGGTGGGTCCCCCGCTCCCCCTCGCCAGGCGAGAGGGACTCGGCAGTCGTGTTACTCGTTCAGGAGGGAACACGGTAGGGCCGCTTCCAGAGCGTCCGTGTGAGCACACGCACACGCGGCGGAGACTGCAACGTTCCTTGAAATTCGGCTTTCCAGCGCCGAGAACGGCCGATCGGGCAGCCCTAGACGCATGTGCGAAGATGACCAGGTGACGAAGCCCGAACGCCTCAGCGGACTGGATACCTCCTTCCTCCATCTGGAGCGCTCCGGCGCCCACATGCACGTCGCCTCGGTCAGCATCTTCCAGGGCGCGCCGCCGACCCACGAGGAGTTCCGCGACCACATCGGCTCGCGCCTGCACCTGGTGCCGCGCTTCCGCCAGAAGCTGCGCTTCGTGCCGCTCAACCAGAGCCGGCCGGTCTGGATCGACGACCCGCACCTCAACCTCGAGTACCACGTGCGCCAGACCGCGCTGCCGGCGCCGGGATCCGACGAGCAGTTGCGCAACCTCGCCTCGCGGATCTTCTCCCAGCAGCTCGACCGCAGCAAGCCGCTCTGGGAGCTCTGGCTGGTCGAGGGCCTCAACGACGACCGCTTCGCGATCATCGGCAAGAGCCACCACGCCCTCGTCGACGGCGTCTCCGGGGTCGACATCACCACCGTCCTCTTCGACCTCGACCCCGAGCCGGCCGGCACGCCCGATAAGGCGCCGCCCTGGCTCGCCCGCCCGGAGCCGACCGACGTCCAGCTGCTGAGCGAAGCGCTGAAGGAGCGGATGACCAGCCCGCAGGAGATCTACCGCGGCGTCCGCGCGGCGCTGCGCGGGCCGCGGCAGGTGCTGAAAGGGCTCGGCGACACCTCGAAGATCGTCAGCGCCGGGATGGCCGCCCCCCACTCCGTCTTCAACGTCGAGATCGGCCCGCACCGCCGCTTCCAGATGACCCAGACCGACCTCGACGACCTCAAGCGCGTCAAGGACGCCCACGGCGGCACCGTGAACGACGTGATCCTCTCGATCGTCGCCGGCGGGATCGGCAAATACCTGCGCGCCCGCGGCCACGACACCGACGGCCTGGAGCTGCGGGCGATGGTGCCGGTCAGCGTTCGCGCCCCCGACGAGCACGGGGCCCTCGGCAACCGCATCTCGGCGATGATGGCGCCGCTGCCGGTCTGGTGCGAGGACCCGGTCGAGCGCCTGCACCTGATGACCTCCGAGATGGGCGACCTCAAGTCCTCCGGCCAGGCGGTCGGGGCCGAGCTGCTCACCAAACTGACCGACTTCGCGCCCGGGACGATCGTCTCGCAGGCCGCCCGCCTGCAGCCGGCGCAGCGCTTCTTCAACCTCGTCGTCACCAACGTGCCGGGGCCGCAGTTCCCGCTCTACGTGCTCGGCCGCAAGATGGAGTCGATCTTCCCGATGGTGCCGCTGGCCCGGCGCCAGGCCCTCTGCGTCGGGATCATGTCCTACAACGGCCAGGTCAACTTCGGCCTGGTCGGCGACTACGACGCGATGGCCGACCTCGACAGCTTCGCCCTCGACCTCGAGGCGGCGACCCGGGAGGTCATCGCCAGCGCCCCCGCCAGGAAGCGGGCGAAGAAGAAGCGCAAAGCCGCTGCCGCTTCCCCCAACGGCGCCGGCCCGGTCGCGGCCGAGTCGCGCAGCTAGCCGGCCCGGTCCACTTCTAGCGGATCAGCTCGCCGCTGACCTCGAACGGCAGCCCGTCGGTCAGGTAGTCCCAGTCGAGGTCGCGGACGCTGAAGCCGCGCGCCCGCGCGTCGGCGTTGACGACCACCGCCGTAATCCGCTTGAAGCGCCCGGGCTGTGGCAGCCGCACGCTCAGCTCTCCTCCCCCGCGGGCGTAGTCGAGCCGCACGACGGAGCG
>DASUQZ010000165.1:0-5642 GCA_036280335.1 Solirubrobacterales bacterium | reverse complement strand
GGCGAGGGCGACGACGATCGGAATCGCTGCGCCTGGATCATCTATCCGATCCGCGCACTTTTCCGCGATCTGGCGGACCCGCTCCTCGTCACTTTCCACGATCCGCCCGATTTCCTTCCAGCCACGCTCGTCAACGACGAGCGTCTGCCAGGTCAGGGTCGATCCTTCCCGATCGTGGAACGTTCCAGCCTCCAGCGCTCCTATTGCCCGACTGGTGAAGGCGTCGAGCGCCGCCGCCGTCGCATCGCCGCGCAGGAAGTCTGGGATCTTCTTCCACGGTCTCGATCCAAGGGCGCCGCGTGGCTTTGCGCGGTAGAAGTGCTCTACCGCACCACGACGCGGCTCCTTCTTCACCAGTTCTATGCAGTTGCATTCCAGCAGCACCTTCGTGTGGTAGGAGACGTTTCCAAGACGCTCCCCGGTGAGATCGACCATCTCGGAGGGGCTGGCCATCCGCTCACCGAGGATGCGGAGGATCTCCAGGCGCAGGGGGTGACCAAGTGCCCGCACAAGGCGGTGATCCATTGCTTCTTCTGGATTGCCCATCTCCGGCCCCCGCTAGTTGTTGGTCAACGCAAGCTGTCGGCCAGACTTCCGAATGGGTCTTTTGGTTGTCAACGTCGCCTCGTTACGGCTTTTTGGAGCGGTAGAGACGCCTCCTTTGCTCGGATGTCCAAAAGCGAAAAGGGGCGCTGACGCCGAAATGGATGACGTCGGCGCCCCAGACACTCCTGCCTAGGCGCTCTTGACGATCTGCAAAGCGGGCAGCTTGCGCAGCGAGTTGCCGACCTTCATGCATCTCACCTCCTTCCTCCCCGTTGAACCCAGAAGAGGACGAGATTACTAAAGACTTTTCGAGCACTGGAGAACCCCGAAACAAGTTCTAGTCGTCGCAAGGGAGGAGGTCCGGACTGCACGGGTAACTCGATTGCTCAACGACCCGAAAGGAGCAGTCGGCGATGGGGAGAGGCACTCGGGCGACTGGGGCCGACAAGGGAGGCACCAGCCGTAAGGCAGCGGCTGTACGCGACGAAAGCGGGCAGACCAAGCGCGTCATCGCGATGGCGCACCCGCTCCGAGCCCGAATTCTTCGGCTTCTGGCAGAGCGAGGCATCATGAGCCCCGCTGAACTAAGCCGGGCGCTGCAGGCAGACCTACGAGGGGTCAGCTATCACGTCCGTCGCCTTGAGGATCTGGAGTGTGCTGAGTTGGTCGAGACTCGACCCGTCGGGGCGCACTGGAGCACTTTTACCGGGCAACCGAGCGGCCGATGATCGAGACTCATGAGTTCGAGAAATTCGATCCCCTCATGGCAGAGGATCTCGTTCTCCACACCTTTCAGCGCGTGATCGATGATTTCGTGGCATCGCGCGATGCGAAGATGGTTGGCTTCGATCGCCACTTTCACCTCAGCCGGAACCCCATCATCGTTGACGAGGATGGTTTCGAGGAAGCTATGGAAACCTTCGAAAAATGCCGGCTGGAGCTGTCCGAGATCGAGCGTCGAAGCGCCGAGCGACGTAGCTCGTCCGGCGCGCCAGGAGTGCCAGCATGCGGATCGCTCTGCTTCCTCAAGGTTCCGTCGTCATCCCTTGAGAATGGGTGACGACCTGATGCACAGGCATAACCCCATAGCTCGCCGTTACGAAGGCGCTGCAGGTACGTTCCGGGCTTGAAGGCCGGGGAGGTAGCGTCAGGAGCGCAGCGAAGGCACGCGAGCGGGGCAGGGGGCGATCTGGGTCCCTGCCTCGCCGCGAACGATCTCGACCGCGTCTTCGAGGCCGCCGATCGCGGCGCGGCCGCCGGTCGCCTCGACGAAGCGGCAGGCCGCCTCGACCTTCGGCCCCATCGAGCCGCTCTCGAAGGAGTGCTCGCGCAACTCCGTCGGCGTGACGGCGGCGAGCCTGCGGTCGCCGTCGCCGCCCCAGTCGAGGTGGACGCCGTCGACGTCGGTGAGCATCGCGAAGATGTCCGCGCCCAGGCGCCGGGCCAGCAGAGCCGCCGTGAGGTCCTTGTCGACGACCGCCTCGACGCCGTGCAGCATCCCGTCGCTGCCGACGGCGACGGGAACGCCGCCGCCACCGGCGCAGATCACCAGCGCCCCGGAATCGAGCAGGGTGCGAATGCTCCGCAGCTCGACGATCGCCCGCGGCTCCGGGGAGGCGACCAGCCGCCGGGGGTCGGCGGGGCCGATCGGCTTGCTCGGGGATCGGAAGGCCGGGTCCTGCGCGTCGACCACCACCTCGGTGATGACGGTGACGACCTCGCGGTCGGGAAGGACGTTGTGGAGGGCCAGGTCGAGCATGTAGCCCACCATGCCCTCGCTCTCGGCGCCGAGGACGTCGAGGGGATACGGCGCGACCGCCTCGTAGGCCGCGCTCTGCAGCGCCAGCAGGCCCACCTGCGGGCCGTTTCCGTGGGTCACGATCAGCTCGTGCTCGGCGGCGATCTCGGCCAGCCCCCGCGCCGCCAGCTCGACGTTCTGCATCTGCGTGGCGGCATCGGCCGGCTCTCCCCGGCGAAGCAGGGCATTGCCTCCGAGTGCGACCAGGATGCGCATGACCTAAGGGTGATCGGCCCGGGCCGTCCTCCCATCGGCAGAAGTCCACATATGGCGATGCGGTCGCTGTCGCCGCACGATGCGACACTTCATGCAGCGATGGAGGCAGAGCAGCGCGAGACGACGATCGTCCTGGCCGACGACCACAACGTGATCCGGGCCGGGCTGCGCAGCATGCTCGAAGGCGAGCCGGGCCTGCGCGTGATCGGGGAGGCAGCCGACGCGCCGGGGGTCGGCCGGCTGGTGGTAGACCGCCGCCCCGACGTCCTCGTGTTGGACCTGCAGATGCCGGGGGCCGAGCCTCGCGACGACATCCCGCGGCTACGGGACGAAGCGCCCGGCACCGCGATCGTCGTCCTCACCATGCGCAACGACCCGCGCGTCGCCCGCGACCTGCTGCGCGCCGGCGCCGCCGCCTACGTGCTCAAGCAGGCGGCAGAGCGTCAGCTTCCCG
Organism: Solirubrobacterales bacterium; assembly: GCA_036280335.1. Taxonomy (GTDB): domain Bacteria; phylum Actinomycetota; class Thermoleophilia; order Solirubrobacterales; family 70-9; genus VAYN01. The sequence continues at coordinate 2,628 of DASUQZ010000165.1, read as the reverse complement.
CCGCGATCCGCGCCGCCGCCGGCGACGGCACCTACATCGACCCCGAACTCGGCGGTGCCGTCGCCAAGCTCGAGGCCGACCCGCTGGAGGGGCTGAGCGAGCGGGAGGTGGACCTGCTCCGGCTCGTCGCCCTCGGCCACACCAACCGGGAGATCGGCGAGCAGCTCTACCTCAGCGTCCGGGCCGTCGAGGTCAACCGGGCGAAGCTGACGGAGAAGCTCGGCATGGACTCTCGGCCCGAGCTCGTCCGCTTTGCGATCGCCAACGGCGTCATCGCCGCCGGCGACAAGCAGGACTGACCCCTCAGCCGCAGACCGGCACCATCGCGGCGACCTTCGTGCCCTCGCCCGGCCGGGATTCGACCTTGATCCGGCCGCCGATCAGGGCGACCCGCTCCCGCATCCCGTCGAGGCCGCGGCCGCCGTTCACGTGCTCCAGGTCGAAGCCGGAGCCGTCGTCCTCGACTTCGACATGCAGGACGCCGCCCTCGGGTTGGACCCGTAGCGTCGCCTGAGCGGCGCCCGCGTGCTTGACGACGTTGTTGAGCGCCTCCTGCGCCAGCCGGTAGACCACCCGTTCCTCCTCGGTGTTCAGATCGCGGTCGATCTCGATCTCCGCCCTCGCCTCGAAGCCCCCGCGCGCTCCCAGCTCCTCGACCAGCGCCTGCAGAGCCCCGACCAGGCCCAGGCGCTCCAGCGAGGTCGGCCGCAGGTCGTTGATCAGGCGGCTCAGCTCGCCGATCTGGGCCTCGAGGTGGTCGACCGTCTCCTCGGCGGCCGCGACGACCCGCTCGGTCCGGTCCTCCCCGGGGCTCTGCAGCGCCGTCGCCAGCGAGATCCGGATCGCCGCCAGTCCCTGCAGCGTCTCGTCGTGGAGCTCCCGCGCCCACCGCAGGCGCTCCTTCTCGCCCGCCTCCACCTGCTGCTGCAGGCGCTCGGACTCGACGGTCTGCGCGGTGGCGACCGCGGTCGCGGCGCTGGCGGCAAAAGCCTGCAGCAGCCGCAGGTCCTCCTGGTCGAACTCGCTCCCGCTGCCTTCGCGGTCGAGGGCGACGAGCACGCCGACCGCGTGGCCCCGGAAGAGCAGCGGGACGACCAGGGCGGTCTCGGCCCCGAGCCGCTCCATCAGCTCGCCGGCGGAGCCCGGCAACCCTCGCTCCAGCCGTCTTGCGGCCCGCTCCTGCATGACGCCGTGGAAGAGGGAATGCTCGCCGGCCACCTCCCTGCCCTCCATGCCCTGCGCCCCGTGGCCGGCCCGCGCGGCGACCGCCAGCTGCCCGCCCTGGCCCAGCAGCACGAGCAGGGTCCTGGCCTCGACCAGGGCGCGAGCCCGCTTGACGATCAGGTCGAGCACCCGCTCGACGTCGGTCTCCCCGCCGACGGTGCGGGCGATGTCCACCGATGCCTCGGCCTGGCGCAGGGCCTGCTTGACCTCGGCCTCGCGTTCGCTCACCGACGTGTAGAGGCGGGCGTTCTCGATCGCGATCGCGGCCCAGGTGGCCAGCGTGATCGCCGCCTCCTCGTCGGCCTCGTCGAACTCGTCCGCGCCCTGCTTCTCGGTCATGTAGAGGTTGCCGTAGGCCTCGCCGCGGATCATGATCGGCACCCCGAGGAAGGAGTGCATCGGCGGGTGCGCGGGAGGGAAGCCGTAGGCGTGGGGATGCCGGTTCACGTCGGGCAGGCGCAGGGGCTTGGGCTCGCGGATCAGCTCCCCCAGCAGTCCGTGCCCGCGAGGCAGGTTGCCGATGTCGCGCCGGGTCGCGTCGTCGATCCCCAGGTAGATGAAGCGCTCCAGCTCCTGGCGCTCCCGGTCGAGGACGCCGAGTGCGGCGTACTTGGCGTCGGTCAGCTCGCGCGCCGCCTCGACCACCGACCCCAGCACCGACTCCAGGTCGAGCTCGGAGAGGAGGTTGGCGCCGACCTCGATCAGACGCTGGGAGCGATCCCCCCCGCTATTTGCAGGCCGGCTATCAAAACTCACCATTCCAATATGTCAGCTATGCGAAGAAACGTCAGGCATATGGGCGGAGATGTCACAAGTGCTCTGCAGCATGCGCGACGGCCATGCCCGGATCAGGTGGCGATCGGGGCCGCGATCGCCAGGTAGATCGCGATCGAAAGCAGGTCCTGGACGATCGTCGCCAGCGGCCCCGAGCCGAAGGCCGGGTCGCTGCCGAGCCGGTCGAGGAGGCGAGGCAGAAAGGTCGCCACCGCGGTCGCGACCGAGCAGCTGGCGAAGAGGGCGAGGCCGATGCCCAGCGCGACTCCGCCGTCGCCCCAGCCGAGCAGCGCGAAGGGGAAGAAGGCGAGCCCGATCAGGAGGCCGATCAGGACCCCGGTGACGAGCTCCCGGCCGATCACCGCGCGCATGTCGACCCCGGCGCCCATGCCGCGGATCACGAGCGTCTCGGTCTGGGTGGCGACCGCCCCCGCCATGTAGACGACGGCGGGGACGAAGAAGGCGAGGAGCACCTTCTCGTCGAGCTGGGCCTCGAAGGCGCCGACGATCACCGCCGAGAACATCGCCCCGAGCAGGCCGACGAGCAGCCAGGGCAGGCGGTGCAGGAGCCGCCGGCTGATCGGCTCTTCGGCCGCCAGCCGGGCGCGGCCGCTGCTGGCGAGGTAGCCG
>DASUQZ010000164.1:0-4850 GCA_036280335.1 Solirubrobacterales bacterium | reverse complement strand
CCTTCGGTTTCGTAGACCGACGCTCTATCCAACTGAGCTACAGGCGCGGGATCGGGGGGTGGCTCCCCGGAAAGGCGATTCTACGGGCTCGGGGCGGCGCGGGTCAGACGAGCCGCGCCTTGAGCTCGATCTCTGGGACGGCGCCCAGGGCGCGGGAGACGGGGCAGCCGGCCTTGGCTTCCTCGGCGTAGGCGCGGAACTGGTCCTCGTCGATGCCGGGGACGGATCCCTCGGCGGTGAGCTCGATGCGGGCGATGGTGGGCTGGCCGTCGACGTTGCGGAGGTGGACGGCGGCGCGGGCGTCGATGGACTCCGGCGAGTGGCCGGCCTCGCCGATGATGCCGCTCAGCGCCATCGCGAAGCAGGAGGCGTGGGCCGCCGCGATCAGCTCCTCGGGGTTGGTCCCCTCGCCCTCCTCGAACCGCGAGGTGAAGGAGTAGCTGCCCTGCCAGGCGCCCTCGCCCACCCGGACGGTGCCGCTGCCGCCTTTGAGGTCTCCCTGCCACTCCGCGCTACCGTTCCTGGTCGCCATGCTTCGCTCCCTTCGTCGAGTACGCGAGTCAGCTACCCGGCCGGCCGTCTTTGAGGCGCACGTGCCAGCGGACGTTGGCCGCGGCCACGACCGTGCCCTCGGCGTCGGTCAGCTCGATCTCGCAGGGGAATTCGACCTTGCCCTCAGCGTCGAGCGTCTCCAGCGCCTGCGCCGCCGGCATGCCGAGGCGCGCCCTGGCGGTGATCGCGCCGTTGGCGATCTTCTCGTAGGCGATCTCGGCGCTGCGGGCGAGCGGGGTGACGTCGCCCATCCGCTCCGCGAAGGCGCCGACGAAGGCAGCCCCGCTGGCGGTCTCGGCGGCCGTGAACAGCGCCCCGGCGTGCTGGGAGCCGACGTGGTTTTTCAGCTCCGGCAGGTCGGGCAGCACCACCGTCGCCTCGCCCTCGGAGATCTCGGTGATCTCCAGCTTGAGGTGCCCGGCGAACGGCACCGCCTGGGTCATCCCTTTCGCAATCAGGTCGAAGTCGGTCACCGGCTCACCATATCTTCACCGCCTCAGCGGCCGTGGAACTCGGCGTGGCCGGGGCCGCCCTTCTCGAGGAAGGTGCGGACGGCGTTCTGCAGGTCCTCGGTGGCGAAGAGCTCGGCCGCTTCGGTCCGCACCGCCTCGTCCGCGGCGGTCATCCCGCCCTCGCGGAAGCGGCGGAGGATGTGCTTGGTCATCGCGTGCGCCCTGGTCGGCCCCGCCGCCAGCTCCCCGGCGAGCTTGCGCGCCGCGGCGTCGAAGTCCTGATCCTCGTAGAGCAGGTTGACGACGCCCCACCGCTCCATCTCCTCGGCGTCGAAGATCCCGCCCGACATCACGAAGTGGCGGGCGCGGCCGCTGCCGGCGCGCTCGGCGAGGCGCTGGGTGCCGCCCATCGACGGCGTCAGCCCGACCACTTTCTCGACCAACCCGAACTTGGCCTTCGGCGAGGCGACGATCAGGTCGCAGGCGAGGGCGAGCTCGAAGGCGGCGGTCAGGGTCAGCGCGTGGGCGGCGAAGACGACCGGCGCCGGCAGTTGCTCGACCTGGTCGATCATCCCCAGCAGCTCGTCCCACAGCCGGCTCCCCTGCTCCGGCGTCAGCCCCGCGAAGACGTGGACGTCGACGCCGCCGGAGACGGCGCGGCCCTCGGCGCGGATCAGCAGCGCCCGCGGCGGCGCCGCCGAGACTTCGTCGATCGCGGCCCGGAGGTCGTCGATCATCCGCTGGTCGAAGAGGTTGAGCGGCGGGCTGTCGAGGGTGATCGTCGCCAGCTCGCCGTCGCGCTCGAGCCGCGCCGCCGGGCCGTCAGGGGACACGGTGCACCTCGAAGAGGTTGGTGCCGAGCTCCTGCTCGGGCAGGCCGGCGGTGACCGCGATCAGGTCGCCGGACTCGACGATCCGTTCGCGCCGCGCCGTCTCCGCACACATGTCGAGCAGGCCCCGCACGTCTGAGTCGTAGTCGGTTCGCACCGCGGTCACGCCGAACAGCAGGTTAAGGCGGCGGACCGTCTCGATGCGCGGCGAGATCGCCAGCACCGGCACGTTGGGCCGGTGGGCTGAGACCAGCCGCGCCGTCCGCCCGCTCGTCGTCGGCACCACCATCGCCTTCAGCCCCAGCCGGTAGACGGCCCCGACCGCACTCTGGGCGACCGAGTCGGCGATGTCCTGGGTCGCCTGGTCGGTGCGGCGGAAGAGCCACTCGCCGTAGGGCAGGTCGGGCTCGGTCGCCCGCGCGATCCGGTCCATCACTTCGACCGCCTCGACCGGGTGGCGGCCGACCGCGGTCTCCTCGGAGAGCATCACCGCATCGGTGCCGTCGTAGATCGCGTTGGCGACGTCGGTCACCTCGGCCCGGGTCGGCCGCCGCGCGCTGACCATCGAGGCCAGCATCTGGGTCGCGGTGATCGCCGCCTTCGAGCGGCGGCCGGCGGCGCGGATCAGCCGCTTCTGGACGATCGGCACCTGCGCCAGCTCCAGTTCGATCCCCATGTCCCCGCGGGCGACCATGATCCCGCCGGTCGCCTCACTGACGATCTCGTCGATGTTCTCGGCCGCCTGCTGGCGCTCGATCTTGGCGATCAGGGGGATGTCGGCGCCGAGGCCTTCGAGCCGCTCGCGCACCGGCGCCAGGTCCTCGGCGGCCGAGACGAAGGAGACGGCGAGCAGGTCGACGCCCTGCTCGACGGCGAAGTCGACCCAGTCGAGGTCGCCCTCGCCGGCGGCCGGCAGCGGCGCCCCGCCGGGGATGTTCATCCCCTTGTGGGAGGAGAGCGTGCCGCCCACCTCGACCTCCGCTTCGACCCCCTCCTCCTCGTCGGCGTCGCTGACCCGCAGCCGGATCGCCCCGTCGGCGAGGTAGACCAGCTGGTCCTGGCGCAGGTCGGAGACCCCCTCCCACTGGACCGGGATCGTGTCGCTGTCCCCCTCGACCTCCTCCGGGGTCAGCGTCACGTGCATCCCCGTCTCCAGCTCGGCGACGTCGTCGCGCAGCGAGCCGATCCGCAGCTTCGGCCCGGGCAGGTCGCCGAGGATCGCCACCTCGCGCCCGACCCGCCCCGACGCCTCCCGGATCGCCGCGATCGTCTCCGCCTGCCGCTCCGGCCCGGCGTGGGAGAAGTTGAGCCGGAAGACGTCGGTCCCCGCCTCGACCAGCCGCTCCAGCACGCCCGCTCCCCAGCAGGCAGGGCCGACCGTGGCGATGATCTTGGTGCGGCGCCCGAGGTGGGCGCCCCGCCTGAGCTCGTTCTCGTGCATCTGCCCTGAGAGTAGACGGAGCTTTCCCGCTCGGGCTCTAATACCTACAATCGTTCGAGCGCCGCGCGCGCACGTGGAGAGGTGGCCGAGTGGCTGAAGGCACTCGCCTGCTAAGCGAGTAGGGGGCGCAAGCTCTCTCGAGGGTTCGAATCCCTCCCTCTCCGTTCTTCCCGCGGATAGGCTGGCGCCGTGTCCGCCCCTCCCCAGACCCACGAGCGCTACGAGCGGATCTTCGACGAGGTCGAGGCGCCGTTCGCCTTCGTCGACCTCGAGGCGATGTGGGCGAACGCGGCGGAGATGCTGGGGCGGGCCGGAGGGAAGCCGATCCGGGTCGCCTCGAAGTCGATCCGCTGCCGGGCGCTGCTGGAAGCGATCCTGCGGCGGGACGATCGCTTCCGGGGGCTGATGACCTACACGCTGCCGGAGACCCTGTGGCTCGCCGAAGAAGGGTTCGAGGACCTGCTGCTCGCCTACCCGACCGCCGACGTGGATGCGCTGGAGGAACTGGCGCTGCGGTCGGCGGCGAACCCGGAGGGGGCGCCGATCGTGATGGTCGACTGCGTCCGCCACCTGGAGATGATCGAGTCGGTGCTGGGCAAGGGGGCGCCGCCGCTGCGGGTCTGCATCGACGTCGACGCCGGCTGGTGGTGGCTCGGCGGGCGGGTCAAGGTGGGGCCGAAGCGCTCGCCCGTCCACACCGTCGAGCAGGCGGTGGCGCTGGCGCGGGAGATCGAGAAGCGACCGCAGATCGAACTCGACGCGCTGATGGCCTACGAGGGACAGATTTCAGGGGTCGGCGACCTGCCGCCGGGGCTGCGGTTGCGCGGCGCCGCGATCCGCTTCATGCAGAAGCGCTCGGCGAGCGAAATCGCCGAGCGGCGCGGGGCGATCGTCACCGCGCTGAGCGAGTTCGTCGAGCTGGAGATCGTCAACGGGGGCGGCACCGGCAGCCTCGAGCTGACCGCCGCCGAGGAGGCGGTGACCGAGGTGACCGCCGGCTCCGGCTTCTACGCACCGGTCCTCTTCGACCACTACAGCCGCTTCAGCCTCACCCCGGCGGCGGCCTTCGCTCTGCCGATCACGCGCAAGCCCTCGGAGTGGGTGGCGACGGCGCTCGGCGGCGGCTACCTCGCCTCCGGCCCCGGCAACCCGGGCCGCCTGCCGTTGCCCTGGCTGCCCGAGGGGCTGCGGTTCGACGAGGAGGAGGGGGCCGGCGAGGTGCAGACGCCGCTGATCGGCAAGCCGGCGGGCGACCTCGACGTCGGCGACCGCGTCTACCTGCGCCACGCCAAAGCCGGCGAGCTCTGCGAGCGCTTCGACGCCCTCTACCTCGTCGAGGGCGACCGGATCGTCGACGAGGTCCCCACCTACCGAGGCGAAGGCCGCACCTTCCTCTAGCTCAGGGGCCTAGGACGCGGTCGGTGTAGGCGTTGGCGAAGGTGCGGGTGGGGTCGAGGGTGTCGCGGGCGCGCTGGAAGTCCTGCCAGGCCGGATAGCGCGGCGCCAGCGTCGCCGAGGTCTGGAAGTGGCGCTTGCCCCAGTGGGGGCGGCCGCCGTAGTCGTCCATGATCTCCT
>DASUQZ010000163.1:0-5991 GCA_036280335.1 Solirubrobacterales bacterium | reverse complement strand
AGGTCGAGCAGCATCCGCAGCACCGCCCGCCGGCTGGGCGCCTCGATCCCGATCACGTCGAGCCTGGCGTCGGTCGGGTCGGCGAAGGGGGCGACCCGCAGCCCGAACTCGTAGAGCGGCAGGTTGGCGACGAAGAGCTGCGAGAGGTGCAGGGCCTCCCTGCCGTCGTGGTGCTGCACGCGCGCGGCGAGCGGGTGGAAGTGCTCGAGCGCGGCCGCGCCGGCGCGCAGGGCGGCAAGCACGGCGCCGGAGTTCCTCCCCCGGTAGCGGACGCGCGCCTGCGCGAGGAAGCCGACGCTGACGCCCTCGACGACCAGGCGCCGCGCCTCCCCCGCCCGCGCCTCGATCAGGTCCACCGGCCGCGCCTCCCCGGAGACGGCCAGTCGCGCCGCCTCGCGCCACTCGGTCGGGATGCCGAGGCTGTGAGCGATGTTGTTCGCCTTCCCCGCCGGGATCAGCGCGACCTCGCGCGCGGGCCCGTCGAAGTTCGCCACCTCGTGCACGGTCCCGTCGCCGCCGACCAGGACCACCCGCCTGCCGTCGTCCTCGCGCCAGATCGCCGCCAGCTCCTCGACGCTGCCGGTCCGCACCAGCTCGACCTCGCCGCCGGCCTCGCGCATCCACCCCGCCAGCTCCCGCAGCCGCGCCTGCGACCCGGCCCCGCTCGCGTTGGCGTTGACCAGCACCAGGACGGCCGCGGCGCGCGACCCGGTTTCCGTCTTGTCTGCAGGTCTGGATTCCATCGTGACCATCCCAGGAACCCTCCTACTATCTCGCTCTACCGCCATCCGGGTGACGACCCACTCTCCTATACGGTCCGCCCCCATGTCGGAGGGCGGAAAACGGATCGCGGTGATCGACGTCGGGACCAACTCGACGCGTTTGCTGGTGGCGGACGTGGCCGGGGGGCGGGTCTCGCCCGTCGAGCGGCGCAGCACAGTGACGCGGCTGGGCCGCGGGGTCGACCTCTCCGGCCACCTCTCGGCCGAGGCGATCGAGGACGTCTGCGCGGCGATCGGCTGCTACGTCGGCCTGATCGAGGAGCTCGGCGCCGAGACGATCGAGGTGATCGCGACCAGCGCCGTCCGCGACGCCGACAACGGCAGCGCCTTCGTCGCCGAGCTGCGCGAGCGGTTCGCGCTCTCGGCGCGGGTCCTCGACGGCGAGGAGGAGGCGCGCTCCACCTACGTCGGCGCCACCTCGGAGAGCCCACCGGACGAGCCGACCCTCGTCGTCGACATCGGCGGCGGCTCGACCGAGCTGATCGTCGGCACCGGCGAGGAGATCTCCTTCCACGACTCCCTGCAGGTCGGCGTCGTCCGCCACACCGAGCGCCACATCGCCGGCGACCCGCCCACCGCCGGCGAGCTGGAAGCGCTCGCCGCCGACGTGCGCACCCAGATCGAAGGCTCGGTCGGAGCCGGCGTCGAGGCCACGCGGGGGATCGCGGTGGCCGGCACCCCGACCTCGCTGGCGGCGGTGGAGATGGAACTCGAGCCCTACGACCCCGCGCGCGTGCACGGCCACACCCTCGCCCTCCCCTCGATCCAGCGGATGCTCTCGCGCCTGGCCTCCGCCCCCCTCGCCGAGCGGGTCGAGATCCCCGGCCTGCACCCCGACCGGGCGCCGACGATCGTCGCCGGCGTCGTCATCCTCGTCGAGACGATGCGCACCTTCGGCCTCGAGGAGATCGGCGTCTCCGAGCACGACATCCTCTACGGCACCGCACTCCGCGCCGCAGTACTTGACTAGAGGCGGTTCGACCCGTCGAATCTCCTCGCAGTACTAATTGGACAGTGTGTCTCCTCCGCCGCGGACAATCCGGTCAGGCGGGCAGGAGAAGCACAAGAATCGAGTAAGTTCTTCTACTCGGTTTTGAGTAAGTTAAAGGATTCTTGATAGAACCAAAGGACCACCGGGTACATACTGGTTCCACCGGGGCAAGATGTGGGGTTCGCTTCACCTTGCACCGGGATACAGGGCTTAGGCGATTGCCGCATCATGGCGCCTCCCGCCGTCTGGGCCCAACAAATAAAAAGGTCCCTTGAAGACGTACCCCTGCCCGTCCTGAGGGACCATCTGAATCGGCCGCCGCAAGGCGGCCGATTCTCGTTCCGGCTCTCTTCTCAAGCCAGGTTCGACTTGCGCGGGTAAGCGATCTCCGGGTCGGTGAGGACGTTGACCAGGGTCGGGCGCCCGGAAGCGAAGGCGCGCTCCAGGGCCGGCTTCAGCTCACCCGGCTCGCGGACGAGGATGCCGTCGCAGCCGAGCGTCTCGACCAGCTCGTCATAGCGGGTCTCGGGCTGCAGCTCGGCCGCCACCGAGTAGCCGTAGAGGAACTTCATCGGGTGGTGCTCGAGCGCCCAGATGCCGTTGTTGCCCATCACCCCGACGACGCCCAGACCATGACGCGACATCGTGTCGAACTCCATGCCCGCGAAGCCGAAGGCGCCGTCGCCGAGGAGCAGGCAGACCTGGCGGTCGGGATTGGCGATCTTGGCGCCGATCGCCTGGCCCGGCCCGGCGCCCAGGCAGCCGAACGGGCCGGGGTCCATCCAACAGCCCGGCTGGTAGGTCTCGATGAAGCGGCCGGCGTAGGAGACGAAGTCGCCGCCGTCGCCGACGACCACCGCGTCGCGGTCGAGCACTTCGTTCAGCTCGCGGTAGACCCGGACCGGGTGCAGCGGCGAGCGCTCGTCGTCGAGCTCGGCCTGCTCGGCCGCCCGCTTCTCCTCCTCGACGCCGCGCAGCTGCTCGAGCCAGGCGCCGGTCCGCGGCGCCTCCACCCCGGCGGCCTCGCGGATCGCGGCCAGGCCGGCGCGGACGTCGCCGACCAGGTCGACCTGCGGCGCCCGGTTGGCGACCAGCGCGTTCGGAGCGACATCGAGGCGAACGATCTTCGTCTCCTCGCCGAAGCTGCCGCCGAAGCCGAGCCTGAAGTCCATCGGCACACCGACGACCAAAGCGACGTCGGCCCCCTTCAGCGCCGTCCCGCGGGCGCGGCTGAAGGCGAGCTCGTGGTCGGCGGGCAGGCAGCCCCGCCCGAGCCCGTTGAGGAAGACGGGAATCCCGAGCGCCTCGGCCAGCGCCCGCAGCTCGTCCTCCCCGCGCCCCCAGTAGAGCCCCGTGCCGGCCATGATCGCCGGCCGCTCGGCCGCGGCCAGCAGCGCCGCCGCCTCCTCGACGCCCTCGGGAGGCTGCGCCTCCCCGGCGCCCGGAGCGGCGGGGATCTCCACCTCGGCCTCGGTGAAGACGACGTCGAGCGGATAGTCGACGAAGGTGGGACCGCTCGGCGCCTCGGCCGCCCGGTCCAGCGCCGCGGCGGTGACCGCGGCGATCCGGGCCGGGTCCTTGACGGTCTCCGCCGACTTGACCAGCGGCGAGACGAAGGGCAGGTGGTCGATCTCCTGCAGCGAGCCGGACCCCCAGCGCATCTCCGGGGCCCGCCCGCCGAGCACGCAGATCGGCGAGCAGTTGGCCTGGGCGCCGGCGATCGCGCTCATCCCGTTGGTCACGCCCGGGCCGGCGGTCAGCGCCGCGACCCCCACCCGCCGGGTCGCCTTGGCGATCCCCTCGGCGGCGAAGGCGGCGGTCTGCTCGTGCCGGACGTCGACGAGCGCGATCCCCTCCTCCTTGCAGCCGTCGTAGATCGAGAAGAGATGCCCGCCCGAGAGCGTGAAGAGATGCTCCACGCCCCGCGACTTCAGCGCTTTCGCAACCAGCCTGCCGCCGTGCTCCGCCATGGCGGCAGCCTATTGGCTGAGCAGCCGACTCGGGTTACCATCGCCAGGCCCGGGTGGCGAAACTGGCAAAAGCAGCGGCCTTAAAAGCCGCCGCCCCCTCGGGGGCTTGCGGGTTCGAGTCCCGCCCCGGGCATCGCATCGGCGCAAACCAGGGCAAGGAGAAAGAGGCGTGTCACAGGCCCCCGTATGTCCGCGGTGTGAACAGAGGAATCTGGAGCGCTCGGGAAACGGGTGGATCTGCCGGCACGCCTGGACGGAAAACGTCCGCGGGCGGATGATCGGAGAGGCGCCGAACATGAACCCGCTCGCCCCGGGCCCATGGCCGGGAACGCCGGTATTCGAATGGCACACGCGGGAGGTCACCTGCGGGCATCGCTTCACCGACGCCGAAGCCGAACAGGCCGCAAGCCGCCGCCGGAGGGAGGCAGAGCAAAAGGCGCTTCGGGCTCGGCACCGGCTGGAAACCAGGAATCGCATCGAGAACCTGGAGCGCGAGCGCGACGCGGCGCTTGACGACCTGCCGCCTGTCAACAGGCCTGACCCTGTAAAGGAGGAAGTGGCGGCTAAAGGCTGCTCCCTCGGCTGTGGGCTCTGGGCCGTCCTGCTGGGCGCCTCGCTGATCGTGCTCTGGCTCAACGGTCAGCTCGACTCCGACGACCCGGCGATCCTCGGCGTCGAGAACCCGCTCGTGTTCCTACCCGCCGCCTGGCTCGTCGGCTGGGTCATCGCAGCGATCCGGCTGGCGTCGGCGAAGGGAACGTACGAAGTGGCCTCAACCGAAGCCGACATTCGAGCCGCGGTGCGCGCCGAGGTCGAAGCGGACTTCGAGAGAAGGATCGCCGCGGTCAAGCGCTCCGCGCAGCAGTAGCTTTTCCCCTGCTCCTGCACGTTTTCCGCCCGCCTAAAAGGGGAATAAAAGTTGTATGGCCGCAACTCGGGCCTTGTTACCGTGTCTAAGACCCAGGAACCGTCCTTCCCAGAAGAGAGATTTTTGGAGGCATCCGCCCTAACTCATGCCAGTCGCCGGGGGCTTCTCGCTCGCCGTTCGCCCCTGCTCAAACTGCAGGGCGACGAGAAGCTGATCGCGATGACGCGCAGCGGCAACCCCGGCGCCTTCGAGGCGATCGTCGACCGCTACCAGGGCCGCCTGCTCGGCTTCTGCCGCCAGATGCTGGGCTCCACCGAGGACGCCGAAGACGTCCTGCAGGAGGTCTTCGTCAACGCCTACAAAGCGATGATGGCCGACGAGCGGGAGATCAACCTGCGGCCCTGGCTCTACCGGATCGCCCGCAACCGCTGCCTCAACCATCTGCGCAAACCGAAGGCCGACGCGCAGGAATCGATGGACATGGTCCCCGAGGTCGACGCCGCCTCGACCGCCGAGCGCGTCCACAACCGCGAGGAGTTCCGCCAGCTCCTCAGCGACGTCAACAAGCTTCCCGAGACCCAGCGCGCGGCGCTACTGCTGCGCGAGATGGACGCTCTCTCCTACGAGGAAATCGCCGCCGCGATGGAGACCACGGTGCCGTCGGTCAAGTCGCTGCTGGTGCGGGCGCGGATCTCGCTGGCCGAGGCCAGCCAGGCGCGCCTGCTCACCTGCGGCGAGGTGCGGATCGAGCTCTCCGAAGCCGCCGAGGGGCTGCGCAAGGTCTCCGCGCCGGTCCGCCGCCACGTGCGCGAGTGCGAGGAATGCGCCGACTTCCGCTCCCAGATCCGCTCCAACGAGAAGGTGCTGGCGGCGCTCGCCCCGGTCGGGCCGCTGATCGCCCTCAAAGCCTTCGTCGCCTCCAAGCTCGGCCTCGGCGGGGCCGGGGGCGCAGGCGCGGCCGGAAGCGCGGGCGCGGGCGCAGGCGCCGCGACGAGCGCCGCGGGCGCCGGTGCGGGCGCCATGGGCACGGTCGGCGCCGCGGCCGCGATCGGCGGCGGCTCAGCCGCCGGGGGCATCGGCGCGGCGATCGGCAGCAAGGCCGTCGCCGGAGTGGTCACCGCCGCCGTCCTCACCGCCGGGGCGGTAGAGGTCAAACGGAACACCAACTCGACGCCGGTCGACCCCGCTCCGACGACCCACGTGCAGACTTCGAAAGCGCCCGCCGTCACCGCGCAGGTGGCGGCCGCCGCGCCGGCGCCCGCCGTCGAGCCCAAAGCAGCGGCAGCGGCGGTCGAAAACACCCCGATCGCGCCGCCGGAAGCGGCGCCGACGCCGGCCCCCGAGGAGCAGCCCGCCGCCCCGGCCCCGGCGCCCACGCCC
>DASUQZ010000162.1:0-5999 GCA_036280335.1 Solirubrobacterales bacterium | reverse complement strand
TGACGATGTTCATCCCGATCTTCTTCCTCGTGGTCAACACCGGCCAGGCCGCGGAGATCTTCCCGTCGGAGTCGACGGAGTTCCTGCAGGGACAGGGATACGGCGCCTTCCAGCTCCCCATCACGCTGCTGCTGGCGGCCTCGTTCGGGATGGCGGCGCTCTTCCTGGTCGAGGAAATCGAGGGCGGCTACTTCGACAAGCTCCGCGCGATGCCGATCCCGCGCACCTCGATCGTGATGGGCCGGCTCGTCGCCGAGGCGGTGAAGGGGCTCGTCCTCTCCTCGGTCATCGTCCTGCTGGCGCTGCCGTTCGGGATCACGATCGCCAGCGGCCCGGTCGGCTTCCTGCTGATCGTCCTGCTGGCCACCCTCTGGGGCGTCGTCTACGCGGGCTTCATGCAGCTGATCGCGCTGAAGACGCGCAGCGCCGCGGCGACGAACTCCGGCGGGCTGATCTTCTTCCCGCTGCTGTTCCTGACGCCTAACTTCGTGCCCCGCGAGATGCTCGCCGAGCCGATGGAGGTGGCCGCGACGCTGAACCCGGTGACCTACCTGATGGAGGCGCTCCGCTCGCTGATCCTCACCGATCTCGACTGGGACAAGATCCTCCCCGGCTTCGCCGTCGTCGCCGTGCTCGGCGCGGTCATGCTGGCGCTGAACGTGCGGATGATCAGGACCTACGACTGAGCCGGGGCCGCCGGAGGGGCCCCCTCCGGATATAAATCGAATGGTGAAACGACTTTGGCTGATCCTGGCGCTGTGCTCGGCGAGCTTGGCTCTCGCCGGGTGCGGCGAGGGGAAGAACGCGGAGACGACGGAAGCGGCGGAAACGACGGCGGCGGCAAAGCCCCCCGCCGAGCGGCTGAAGGGCTTCCAGCCGCTGAAAGTGACGCTCGACGGGGAACCCGGTCCCGAAACGGCCGGCCTGCTGATGGCCAAGGACCTCGAATACTTCGACGAAGTCGGGCTCGACGTCAGCACCTACGCGCCGCTGGGGCCCGAACGGCCGGTCGAATACGTCGAGGACGGGACCGTCGACGTCGCCGTCACCCACGAGCCGCAACTCGTGCTGGCGCGGGAAGAAGGGGAGCCGGTGGTCGCGCTGGGGAGCCTCGTCTCCGGCCCGACGCTGTCGCTGATCTCCCTGCCGGAGGCGGGAATCCGCGACGTCGCCGACCTGAAGGGGAAGACGGTGATCATCCCGGGGGCGCCCTTCCAGAAGGACTTCCTCGAGGCCCTGCTCGAGAAGTCCGGGCTGACGCTGGACGACGTGGAGCTGAAGCAGAACGCCTACCAGCTGACCTCGGCGCTGATCAGCGGGCGCGCCGACGCCATCTTCGGCGGCTCCCGGAGCGTGGAGGGGGCCGAACTCGAATCGCGCGACCTGGAACCGGTCGTCGTCGAAGCGGAGGAGATGGGGCTCCCCCCTTACGACGAGCTGGTGGTGATCGCGCGAGAGAACCGGGTCGCCGCCGAACCGAAGCTTTTCCGCGTCTTCATGGCGGCGCTGCAGCGCGGGACGGCGGCCGCGATCGAAGATCCGGAGGCCGCCCTGATGGCGATCTCACGCGCTGACGAAACCGAGTTCCACCCGGAGCCCAACGAGCTCGGGCTCGAGGTGGCGCTCCCCCTGCTCTCCGAGGACAGCCGGATCGACGAGGCACAGACGAAGCGCCTGATCGACTGGATGCACCGGGAGGGGATGATCGAGCGGAAGCTGCCGGTCTCGGCGCTGACCGCCCCGTAGCCGGTCATCCGCCCGTCACGCGGCGATCGCCTCGATGATGCAGACGACCCCGGCACCGGGGTCGCCGCGGGCCTCTCCCGCGGCCGGGTGCTCGTCGCCCCGGTGCAACCGCGCTTCCCGGAAGCCGGCGCTGAGCAGCGCCGCCTCGGCGGTGGTCTCGTCGCCGCGGTAGGCGTGCACCTTTTCCCGGACGAAGGCGCCGAGGATCACGTCGAAGGCCCGCTCGGGGACGCCGCGGTCGCGCTTCGCGAAGCGCAGGTCGGAGAGGTAGACGCCCTTCGAGAAGCCTCCGAGCAGCTTGGCGAGTCGGGCCCAGAGCGCGTCGACGGTGTCGTCGTCGAGGTAGGTCAGCAACCCCTCGGTGACGATCGCCAGCCCCTGCGCCGGGTCCAGGGTCGCGGCCAGGGCCTCGAGACTGCCCGGCCCGCCGTCGCGGAGGGCGTCGAGGGGGACGACGCGGTGGTGCTCGCTCAGCGACCCCATCCGCTGCAGCGCTTCGCGCTTGCGCTGCGCCATCGCGGGCAGGTCGGCCTCTATGTAGGTGAGCCGCTCGCCGTAGCGCTCGCTGAAGCGCCAGCCGCGCGGAGACATCCCGCAGGCCACCTCGACGACCTGGCCGACGCCGCTCTCGATCAGATCCTCCAGGCGCGAGTCGATGATCCGGTGGCGGGCGAGCAGCAACCCCTCGAGCGTCGGCCCGCCGACCGCCCTGCTGCCCGCGATCGGCAGGGCGAGCGCCCGGTGCAGGACCCGGCCCTGCCAGGTCGCAAGCTCGGGGTGCGAGAGCCCGTTCCGAACCCAGGTCTCACCGGTGTAGTGGGCCGTCGGGGAGACCGACCCGGATCCTTCGCCGCCGCTCATCGACGCCATTCTGCCGGGACCGGCAGCGACACGCGGGGAAATGGGATCGGGACGTCGCCAGGGTCGTCGAGTGGGGCTGGTACCTGTTGGGCTCCGGAGCTGGAGGAGTTCGAGCGCGAGTTCGCCGCCCACTGCGGGGACGCGCCACTGACGGCCGGTCAACCGGGAGTATCGATCCAGCGGGTGATCAGGCCGTCGCGAACCTCGTGATATGCCGGCGGCGCCGGCGGCGGGTCCTCGCGCAGGCGGGCGATCACCGCGGCGGAGCCGTGCAGATGCTCCTCCACCGCGGTCGTCCAGTGGACGTCTGGATCGAGCAGGCGCTCCAGGCGCGCCCAGTCGCGCCGCTCGATCGCGTCGAGGACGTTGGAGACGGCTGGAACCTGCTCGGCCAAGGCGGGCCTCAGCCCTCTGCCCGCTCGTAGATCAAGAGCGCCACGCCCGAGTCGTAGGTGACCGCTTCCTTCAGCCGCAGCTTCAGCATCTCGGCCGGGTCGGGAAACATCCGCAGGCCGTCGGCGACCAGGACCGGGTGCACCATCGCCCGGTACTCGTCGACCAATCCGGCCTCGGTCAGCGCGTGGGCGAGCTGGGCGCTGCCGTTGAGGAGGATGGGGCCCGGCGCCGTCTCCTTCAGCCTGCGCACCTCCTCGACCGGGTCGCCGGTGAGGACGGTCGTGTTCTCCCAGCCGGGGTCGGTGAGGGTCGAGGAGACGACGTACTTCGGCATCGAGTTGATCTTCTCCGCGAACGGCCCCTTCCGCTCCGGCCAGGCATCGGCGAAGCCTTCGTAGGTCTTGCGCCCGAGCAGGGCCGAGCCCGCCTCTTCCAGCTCCTCCATCTTGTAGGCGTAGTGGTCCTCGCCGTAGATCGACTCGAAGGTCCAGCCGGTGTGCGGGTGCGTGGGCTCGCCGCCGGGCGCCTCCATGACCCCGTTGAGGCTGACGAACTCGCTGACGATCAGCTTGGCCATCTCTGCGTCCTTTCCACTCTTCGTGTGCTGTCTGTCAACTGCTTTTACAAGGGCGACGAACGAGGGGCGCCGATTTCGACAAGCGGCGCGCTAAGGTCGCGCCGTGCCCACCGCGGTGATCACCGGAGCCTCCAGCGGGATCGGCGCCGCCACGGCGCGGGCGCTGGCGGAGAGCGGCTTCGAGGTGGTCGTCGGAGCGAGGCGGATGGAGCGGCTGGAGGCGCTGGCGGAGGAGATCGGGGGACGGGCGATCGCGCTGGACGTGACCGATCCCGACTCGGTCGCCGCCCTCGCCGCCGAGGTGCCGGCCTGCGAGGTGCTGGTCAACAACGCCGGCGGCGCGCTCGGCCTCGATCCCGTCGAAGCGGCCGACGAAGAGCAGTGGCGCTGGATGTACGAGGCGAACGTGCTGGGGTCGATGCGGGTGACCCGGGCGCTGCTGCCGCGCCTGGTCGAGTCGGGCAATGCACACATCGTCGCGGTGACCAGCATCGCCGCCTTCGAGACCTATCGGGGCGGCGCCGGCTACAACGCCGCCAAGCACGCGCAGAGGGCGATGCTGCGGGCGCTGCGGCTGGAGCTGCTGGGCAGGCCGGTGCGGATCACCGAGGTCGCCCCGGGCATGGTCGAGACTGAGTTCTCCCTCGTCCGCTTCGGCGGCGACGCGGAGGCAGCGAGCCGGGTCTACGAGGGAGTGGAGCCGCTCCGCGCCGAGGACGTCGCCGAGTGCGTCCGCTGGGCGGTCGCGCAGCCGCCCCACGTCAACGTCGACGAGATCGTCGTCCGCCCCCGCGACCAGGCCACCGCCACCGAGGTGCACCGGCGGCGGTAGGGCAAAGGGGGCCAGGGGGCCATTGCTGAATTGACCTGCCTATAGGGGGGTCAATTCAGCAATGGCGAGTTCCACCCGGACCCTGCGAGCAAAGTGACTGTCAGTCGGGGGACCGGCGGGCTGGCCGATCAATCAGGTGGACCACATCTCCTTTGCCCGGCGCTCCCAGGCGCGCTCGATCTGCCGCATCAGGGCCGGATAGACCACCAGGTAGCGGAACGGCTTGATCAGAGCCATGTAGGCGCTGCCGAGGGCGCCGCGGGGCTTGACGTAGACGGCCATCCGTCCCTCGTAGCCGCCGTCATCCCGCTCGACCCAGGCGAGGTGGGCGACGCCGTGGACGGTCCTGTTGGAGATCTCGGCGGCCGCCTCGCGCTCGGTGCGGTAGAGGGGGACGAAGGGAAGCGGGTCGAAGCTCATCCCGGCCGCGGTGCCGCGCAGGTCCGGGGGAAGGCGGTCGCGCAGGGAGGTCTCGTCGGTACCGGGGATCTTCAGCCCGCCGCTCGCCTGGCGGTCGGCCGGGGTCGAGATCTCGCCGAGGCCGAACCAGGCGCCGAGGCGGTCGCGCAGGTCCCAGAGGAAGCGGGCGGCGCGGGAGTCTGCCTGGGTCGGGTCGAAGGACCCGACCATCTCGAGCAGGGCCTCGAAGTCCTCCGGGCCGCCCCGCGTCGGCAGCGCCCAGACGTCTTCCAGGGTGAAGTCGGAGACGAGGTCGTGGATCCGCAGCGGCCGGCTTTCGTGCTCGGCTCGCAGGCGCTTCATCTCGTTCCGGTCCATACGCTGTCAGAAGGTCGGTCTACGCAGGTGTTTTCCTGCCAATCGTCCGAGTTAATACGTATCCCCGATTTCGGTGGTATCTTGCCGCCATATAGGGGTCGGTGCGCCGCTATTACCGGCGTTATAGAGCTTCAGCTCGCCGGCCCCTCTCCTCTTCTATCAGCCGACTCGTCGAATGCTCTTGCAGAGGCGCTGCTGTCGGCCGCGCCGATACTCGTAGCGCAGCGCCTGTAGTTGGTCCATATATGGCGCCAGCTCGGGCCGTTGGCTCTGGTCGGCGAGATGAGGCCCGAGATATACGGCGAGATCAGCAGCTTGAAGCCCAGGGCTGATGGCACTGGACGTGAAGTTGGGGATCTGAGTGAAGCGCTGCTCCCAGCCACCGCGGCACGGAACAGGTAGTTGCTGATGGCGCATGCAGCAGCCTCGTCTTCCCTGTGGTGCCGCTGATCGAAGGTCAAAGCGCCTCGCTTGCCAGGCGCCTCGTTGATCATCAAAGCCCGCATGTCGAACAGCAATTGCTTGTATGGCTTGGAAAGTTCTTCAGGGTCGGGGTAATTGAGAAGCGAAAGCGTCGGGTCGGACGTCCAGATCAGAAAGACCTTTCCCTTGTGGCGCTTGATCGCTTTCAGCATTTTGTCGGCGCCTTCCAGGAGGCGAGAATGTCCGGTCGCCTCCCGTTTGCGAAAGGCACTCTTGGCGAAACACGAGTTGCCTTTTAGCTCGCAATCGATGAGCTCCTCCGCTCCGAGCACGTCCCTCTTGAAGGCGAAGACTTCGCGACAGAAATAGTTGTAGCGGGGCTCGGGA
>DASUQZ010000161.1:0-2338 GCA_036280335.1 Solirubrobacterales bacterium | reverse complement strand
GCTGCAGGGCGCCTCGACGCCGCGCCCGATGACCCACGATCTGCTCTCCGACGTGATCGAGCAGCTCGACGCCAAGTGCGAGCGTGTCTCGGTCACGGAATTGCGCGACAACACCTTCTACGCCTCGATCACGGTCTCGATCAACGGCTCCGAGGTGGAGATCGACTCGCGCCCGTCCGACGCGCTGGCGCTGGCGGTGCGGGTCGCGGCCCCGATCTTCGCGGCCGAGGAGGTGATCGAGGAGTCGGCGATCGAGTTTGAGCACGAGGTCGAGGACACCGAGGAGGTCGTCGACAAATTCAAGGAGTTCCTCGACGAGGTGACCCCCGAAGATTTCGCGCAGGGGGATAGCTAGTCCGGCAGAACTATGGCCGTAGCGTGGGCAGCGTTTTTTGTCTCGGTGGGTCAGTTGTTTGTCGGCGTTCTCGCGCTTCGCTCGCCGAGGAGTAAGCCGTCGGATCGACCTCGCGTTGCCGGCCTTGCTGCGAACCGCCCGTCTCTCAACGCGATGCTGCTGGCCGCGGTCGGTCTCTTGATCGCGGCAACGGCTCTGCTCAAGGTGGAAGCCTCGAACGCTGCCGAAACGGCCTTCGAAAGCTCTGCCTCTGACCCCGTTCCCGCCGGGGTCGACCTGGGAAGCATTCTGAGCCCCTTCGTCCTCAATGTCCTCGTTGCAGTCGGCGGAGCTGCGGCGATGTTTTCGATCTACCTGGCGCAGCGCGCGTGGCGCGGATGGTCGGGCTCCACCGCCGAGCCCTTCGGCGTGGCGCTGGCCGCTCTCCTCGCGATGTCCTCCGGCGTGGTCGGCGTCTCTCTCCTCGCCGCGATGCCCGCTTCCGCGGGGTGAGCGGCTAGGCCGCGGCTGGCTTCAGTGCCAGGTCGAGGATTCGCTCGACCAGCTGCTCGAAGGAGAGGCCGGCTGCCTCGGCGGCCTGGGGGAGGAGGCTGGTGTCGGTGAGGCCGGGGATCGCGTTGGCCTCGAGCAGCCAGGGCCCGTCGCTGCCGAGGATCAGGTCGACGCGGGCGAAGCCGGTGCAGCCGAGCGCACGGTAGGTGGCGAGGGCGGCCTCGGTGACGGCGCGCTCCTCCTCGGCGCTCAGTTCGGCCGGGCAGGCGAAGCGGGTGCGGCCGATCTCGTAGCGCGCCTCGAAGTCGTAGCGGTCGCCCTCCAGCAGGATCGCCTCGACCACCGGCAGCGGCTCGTCGCCGAGGACGCTGACCGCCAGCTCGCGCCCGTCGACGAAACGCTCCAGCAGCACCCGGTCGTCGTAGCTGAAGGCCGAGACCAGCGCCTGGGGGACCTCCGCCGCCGCGGCCGCGAACTTGACCCCGAGCGAGGAACCGCCGCGGCTCGGCTTCACGACCAGCGGGAAGCCGAGCGTCTCCTCCAGCCGGCCGAGCGCGTCGGCGGCGCCGAACTCGCGGAACGCGGTCTGGTTGAAGGCGAACCATTCGGGGGTGGGGAGGCCGGCGTCCTCGATCGCGTCCTTGGCCTGGACCTTGTCCATGCAGCGGGCGCACGCCGCCGCGCCAGGCCCCGTGAAGGGGATGCCGAGGATCTCCAGCAGCTCCTGCACGGTCCCGTCCTCGCCACCGACCCCGTGCATGGCGACGAAGGCGACGTCGGGGCGCTCGGCGATCAGGCGCTTGACAAGGTCCGGGCCGACGTCGATCGGCAGCACCTCGTGCCCGAGCCGCTCCAGCGCGTCCTCGACCCGCGCCCCCGAGCGCAGCGAGACGCCGCGCTCCAGCGAGCGACCGCCTTTCAGCACGGCGACCTTCATCACGCCTCGCCCGCCTTGCGGAACGGGACCACGTTCGGCTGCGACTCCTCCTCGGGCTCCGGCAGCCGCTGCTCCCCGGTCAAGGTGCCGTAGAGCTCGACCTGCTCGGCGATCACCTTGCCGATCCGCCGCACGCCCTCGCGGATTTCGTCCCCGTCGACCCCGGAGAAGTTGAGCCGCATCGAGTGGCGCCCGCGGCCGTCGACATAGGCGGCCTGTCCGGGGACGAAGGCGACGTCGGCGCGCAGCGCCTTCGCGAGCAGGTCGCTGGTGTCGATGTAGTCGGGCAGCGTCGCCCAGATGAAGAGGCCGCCTTCGGGCTCGGTCCAGGTCGCCTCCGCCGGGAAGTAGGTGCGCAGCGCCTCGACCATCGTCTCCCGCCGCTCCCGGTAGATGTCGACGAGGCTGTCGACGTAGCGCTGCCAGCGCCGTTCGGCGAAGTACTCGCGGACGAAGTACTGGGTCAGGGTCGAGGTGCAGAGGTCGGCGGCCTGCTTGCCGAGGACGATCTTCTCCATCACCGGCGGCGGCGCCACCGCCCAGCCGAGGCGGAT
>DASUQZ010000160.1:0-7328 GCA_036280335.1 Solirubrobacterales bacterium | reverse complement strand
ACCAGGAGCTTGCGGCTGTTCGGGCAGGTGCGGGCGTTAGCGTGGAGTCTCATCCGGTGTCCTCCTTGTTGGTGGGTGGCTTCAGCACCCCCAGCCTTCAAGGAGGCCCGGATGAACAACGTGGTGAGGAACTACAGCTAGCGCTTGTGGAAAACCTCAGTGTTCCCGCCGACCGCTCGGCCGCGCCGTCAGGCCCGAGTGCGCTCCGCCAGGTCCCGCAGCAGCGCCTCCATCCCACCCTGCTCGTGGACGCGGCGCTGGCGGTCGGCGCCGTTGCCGTCGCGGAGGGTGCGCTCGATCTCCTCCAGGGCACCCTCGCCGCCGAGGTCGGCGGCGTAGGGGCGGGCCGCTTCGAGGGCGCCGCGGGCCACCTCGGCCGCCGGGGCGGCGGTCTGGTCGTCAACCATCAGCCGCGCCTCGAGGCCGTAGCGCTCGGCCTGGAAGTAGGACTCCTCGATCGCCTCGCGGGTGAGGCCGGGGGCGCCGGGCTCGTCGATCTCCTTCGCCGCCAGCGCCTGGATCAGGGCCGCGATCGCGACGTTCTGCGCGGGCCGGGGCTGGATGTCCATCCCCCGCACCTCGACCGTGCCGAGGTTCGGGTGCGGCCGCACGTCCCACCAGAGGTAGGTGTAGTCCGGGGCGCCGGCGGCGGTGATCAGCTGGTCGGCGACGCGCAGGAAGTCCTCGTAGTCGCGGAAGGCGCGGGGCATCTCGAAGCGCGGGTAGCTGCGCACGGCGGCGGCGCGGGCGCTGGCGAGGCCGGTGTCGGCGCCGTCGCGGAAGGGCGAGTTGGCGGTCAACGCCGCCAGCACCGGCAGGTGGTGGCGCATCGCGTTGGCAACGGCGACCGCGGTTTCGGGATCGGGGATGCCGACGTGGACGTGGAGGCCGCAGGGCGGCGTCGACAGCAGGCTGGCCAGGTCCTTCTTGACCGGCTCGTAGCGCGCTTTTTCGACCAGGACCGGCTCGCCGGGATCGCCGGGGTAGAGCCCCGCGCCCATCAGCCGCGCGCCGGTCGCGCCGATCGCCCGGCGCACCTCCTCCAGCTCCCGCACCGCCTGCCCGGCGTCCATGCAGACGCCGGTCTTCAGCTCGATCTGGGTGGCGAAGATCTCGGTCGAGACCGCCTTGCGGCGGTCGGGGTCGATCCCCTCCAGCACCCGCTCGCCCGCGGCGACGAGGCCGCAGCCCTCGTCCACCAGCAGCAGCTCTTCCTCGACGCCCATGGTCAGCGGCGGCGAGCAGCCGAACTTGTGCTCTCGGCGCGCCGTCTCGCTCTCCGTATTGGATGAAGTCCCCATAGCGCTGTGTGAGGGCGAGGTACCCGTGGCAGGAACTTCGTTAACCCTCGCCCGGCGCGGCGGAGTCACGAGCTTGCGATTCGACACCCTCAGGGTGCTCGATCGCAAGTTCAAAGCGTGCGCAGGGCGGCTTCGGCGGCGTTGAAGCCGCAGATGCCGTGGGCGCCGGCGCCGGGAGGCGTGGCGGCGGAGCAGATGAAGACGCCGGGGATGCCGGTCCAGTAGGGGACCGGCGCCGGCCGGGGTCGGAGCACCATCTGCAGCGGCGTGTTGGCGCCGGTGAGGATGTCGCCGCCGCGGAAGTTGGCGTTGGTCGCCTCGACCTCGACCGGGCTTTGCGCGGTGCGGGCGACGACGCGCTCGCGGGTGCCGGGGGCGAAGCGTTCGATCTGATCCAGGATCGTCTCGGTGAGGTCCTCCGGGTAGCCGTTGGGGACGTGGGCGTAGGCCCAGACCGGGTGCAGGTCGCCCCGCGAGCGGCCCGGGTCGGCGAGGTACTGCTGGCCGACGAGCACGAAGGGGCGCTCGGGCATGCGGCCGCGGTTGATCTCGGCCTCGGCGTGGACGAGTTCCTCGAAGGAGCCGATCACGTGGACCGTTCCGGCCCGGCGCGCCGCCTCCAGCGTCCAGGGCACGCCCCCCTCGACCGCGAGGTCGAGCTTGAAGGCGCCCGGCCCGTACCTGTAGCGGCGGTAGGCGGCGGCACTGCGCCGCGGCAGCCGGTCCCCCGCCAGCCGCAGCACCCCGTCGGGCGAGAGGTCGAGGACGACGAGGTCGGCGGCCGGCAACTCGTCGAGCGAGCGGACCCGCGCACCCGTCTCGATCCGCCCGCCGTGCTCGCGGATCACCGCGGCGAAGGCGTTGGCGATCGCGATCGAGCCGCCCTTCGCGACCGGCCAGCCGTGGGCGTGGCCGGAGCAGATCAGGGCCATCCCTATCGCCGAGCTGAGCGGCCGGCCGAGGTCGGCGTAGGAGTGGGCGGCGACCCCGCCGAAGAGCGCCGCCGCCTCCGGCGTCCCCAGCGCCCGCGCCAGCAGCGTCGCCGGCGTCGCCGCCCGCATCCCGAACCGCGTCACCAGCAGCGGGTGGCGCGGGACGTGGATTAGCGGGTGGTAGATGTCCTCGGTGAGCGGCTCGTACCACTCCGACGGCGGCCCGAAGATCCGCTTCCAGCGCCGCCCGCCCTCGCCCAGCCCGGCCGCGGTCGCCTCGATCGAGCGGAGCATCGTCGCCCCCCCGCCGCCGTCGAGCGGGTGGGCGAGGTCGACCTCCGGCCAGAGCCACTCGAGCCCGTGGCGCTCCAGTTCGAGCCCCGCCGAGACCACCGCCGGCGAGGAGACCGCCATCGGATGGGTGGCGCTGTGCTCGTCGTGCAGCAGGCCCGGGACGGTCAGCTCGGAGCTGCGGGTACCGCCGCCGATCGTGTCGGCGCCCTCGAGGACCGTTACCTCCACGCCGCGGCTCGCCAGCGTCGCCGCGCAGGCGAGCCCATTCGGACCCGAGCCGACGACGACCGCGCTGCTCATCCCTGCAACTTGTCCCCGCTATGCGGGGACGATTTGTCGGTGCCCTCGGGGTGGACCGGGAACGGCTCGTCTCCCAGCCAGGGCTGGCGGCGGACCATGTCGCGGACGTCGACCCAGCCCTCCTCGACCAACCCGTCGGCGGCGTCCCAGATCCGGTACCGCTGGCGCTGCACGTGGGCGGGCTGGGACTCCAGGGTCACCACCCGCAGCTCCCCCGGCGCGAACCGGCACCGCTCCTGGACCGCAGCCAGCAGCCGGTGGTCGTGGAAGTGGCCATCGCCGAAGTTGTAGCCGAGGACGACGCCGGCGACGAGCTCCCCCTCGCGCACGCTGTAGTCCTCGACGTCCTCGACCGCGCGCAGCGAGAGCGCGTTCAGCGCCCGCCCGTGCGAGTGCATCGAGCGGAAGGCGAGCCCTTTGTAGAGGAGGACCTCGATCATCTCCGGCTCGTAGAACTTCTTCAGCTGCTCCTCGACGATCGGCGACGCCTTGACGACGTCGCGGTCGAGCTTCGCCTCCGCCCCGGTGTCCCTGCGGAACAGCCACTGGCTCGTCGCCCAGTTGCCGGCGTAGTAGCGCATCGAGGGCAGGAAGGAGACGAGGTCGGGGCGGAAGTTCCCCAGCACCGGCAGCCCGACGCAGATCGGCAGGAGGATCGCCAGGAGCAGCGGGTCGTCGAGCGTCGACCAGGGCACGTCGGCGTAGTGGCCGAAGAGGAAGAAGAGGCCGAAGATCATGAACACGTTCCACTCCAGCGGCACCGCCAGGGGGACCGTGGAGAGGATGTGGGCGTGGAAGACCACCATCCCGGCGAGGGCGATCGTCCCCAGCAGGCCCCCCTGGGTCAGCAGCAGGACCAGCGGCAGGGTGAACTCCATGACCGTGCCGAGGTGCGCGGCCCCCGCGCCCACCCGCGAGGGCAGCAGGTTCTCCGGGTGGTCCGTGTAGAGCCGCCGCTTCGCCCGCCGCGATCTGTTCCAGGGCGTGTTGCTGATCATCACCGTGACCACGAAGGGGAAGTGGCGGTTCAGCTTCGAGGCCGCCGCCCCCCACCAGATGCAGAAGAAGACGAGCTGGGCCGCGATCACCATGTTGGTCAGCGGGAAGAGGAAGATGATCGCGAGCGTGCCGTAGATCTCCGCCCGCGCCGCCAGGAACGGGACCTTGTCGCGCAGGCCGAGGGCGCCGAGGAACGCGAGCAGGACGCCGACCGCGAGGGGATCGAGCCGCGAGACCTCGCCGTCAGCCCAGGGCGCGGTCCCATCGACCCCCGGCGAGACCAGCAGGTAGAGCGCCGTCCCGACCAGGCCTATATATAGAGCGACGTCGAGTCGGGTCCGCGTCGTCCCCCGCGTCCCCGGCACCTGGGTCGGCCACGGCGGCAGCCGCGTCGTCCCCGGTCGCAGCCAGTAGAGGAAGCCGCCGACCATCGGGCTGAAGCGCAGGGTCAGCGG
The DNA here is from genome assembly GCA_036280335.1 of Solirubrobacterales bacterium. Taxonomy (GTDB): domain Bacteria; phylum Actinomycetota; class Thermoleophilia; order Solirubrobacterales; family 70-9; genus VAYN01. Next base: position 3,047 of record DASUQZ010000160.1, on the reverse strand, counting down.
CAGCGAGCCGGCGCCGAGCCCCAGCACCTCCCAGAGCAGCGTCCAGATCACCGCCTTCTGGAAGACGATTGGGTCGGTCCACGCGGGCCAGCCGCTGGTGACGAAGATCAGCAGGGCGCCGAGGCCCGCGTAGGCGAGGACCTTGAAGACGTAGAGGAAGTAGACCGCGACCGGCGTCCCGAACCCGTTCAGCGCCCAGTCCTGCGCCAGCGGCTTGATCCGCTCCAGGTGCGGGCGGCGGCGCCACTCGGAGACCTCGAACGGCGGCGGGGCGGGATCCAGGAGGCCCATCTAGAAGTCCAAGAAATTGCTCAAGTCGGTCCGTTGTATGCCGATGACTCTATGACGTGTCAGCGACCCCGCCAACTTCGGCCCCACCGCCCGGCGCCAAGCCCCTCTGGGGCAGCTACGCCGGCAGCGGCCATGTCGCCTCCCAGAGCCCGGTGAGCGCCGAGAGCGCGAGCACCGCGAGCGCGAGCCCCGGGGAGCCCTCCTCCGCCTCGCAGGCATCGGCCTGGATCTCCGGCGGCGAGCCGCTCGAGCCGCTCTCGCGCCGCCTCCTGCAAGCCGCCGGCTTCCTCTCCTTCCTGCTGGTCGCCGTCCTCGCCAACTCCTTCCTGCAGAGCAGCGAAGAGAACCCGCTCAACCCCGTCGCGATGGCGGCCGAGCGCACCCAGAGCGAACCCGGCGCCCGCTTCACGATGAAGGCTCTCTACACCTCCCCCCAGCTGCCGCAGCCGATGACCGCCACCGGCCACGGCGCCTACAGCAGCGAGACCGGCCGCTCCTCGATGACGCTGAACATGGACATGCCGCAGGTCGGCCCGGTGAAGATGGAGATGGTCGGCGACGGGACCACCATGTACATGCGCATGGACGAGGTCCTGGGCCAGCTCCCGGGAGGCAAGGAATGGATGGAGATCGAGCCCTTCGGAGGCGTCAGCGAAGACGAACTGATGGTCGGCGGCGGCGACGCCGAGAGCTCGCTGCGGATGCTGTCCGCCTGCGGCGGGGTCGAGGAGATGGGTCGCGAAAAGGTCCGCGGCGTGGCGACGCGGCGCTACCGGGCGACGGTCAACCTCGCCGCGGCAAGCGAGGTGCTGCACGAGGAAGGCAAGGACGAGCTGGCCGACCAGTTCGACGAATACGTCGCCGTGGCGCCGAGCGCCCCCGTCGTCGAAGTCTCGATCGACAAGAAGGAAATCGTCCGCCGCTTCCGCATGGTGATGGAGATGCCGGCCATCGACGGCCAGCCGGCGATGACGATGGACATGCGGATGGAGCTCTTCGACTTCGGCGCCGAGCCCCAGATCGAGCTCCCGGACCCCTCCCGCGTCTTCGACGCGACCGCGCTCCAAGAGCAGCTCGATTAGCTAGAGCGTCTCACGGGCTGAGAGCCAGCCCGAGCAGGTCGGCGGCCTCGTGCACGACCGGGTGCTCGACCGAGAGCTGCGTGATCTCCCCCACCTGCAGCTCCCCTTCGGCGCGATCGAAGAGGGTCCAGTTGATCCAGCTCGACTCGAGGGTCGACCACCAGCGGATCGCGACCGCCTGCGGATGCGACTCGTAGACCTCCGCGGCCTGGCGCTGCGTGACGGTGCGCTTCCGGGTCGCGACCAGGGAGGGGCGCAGGCCGGTCGCGATCAGCGTCGAGGGCTCGTCGAGGTCGACGACGGTGGCTCCGTCCTCGAGTTCCAGCGCGGTGAGCGAGAGCGGTTTGCCGTAGCGGACCAGCATCGAGGGCAGGAGCTTCCCGGTGCCCCGGAACGGCGCCAGGAGCTCTGCCACCGCCGACACCGGCTCCTCCGCCACGTAAAGGCATCCGTAGAGGTCGGGGTTGTCGTGCCTCCCCCCGCCCTGCTGCAACCGCGGGAACCAGAGCGCGCCGCCCGCCTCCCGGGCCGTGGCGCTCTTATCCAGCGGCAGGGCCCGCCAGAGCCTCACGCAAAGCCGCCGGCGCGCTCGGCGGCCAGCGCCCCGAGCAGCTCCTGCGCCCGGCCCGCCCGCACCAGGTCGACCGGCCGCCGGTCCCCCAGGTGCGGATTGACCCCCAGCAGCCACCGCTCCGCCGCCTCTGCCGGATACAACCGCAGCAGACTCGCCACAACCAGCTCGAGCAGATCCACCCGCTCCGCGTTCTGCAGGTCGATCCCCCCACCCCGCCGCCAGCGCGTCACCTGCGCCGGGCTGACCCCGAGCAGCTCGGCGAGTCGGCGCTGCGAGCCGAGGTCGTGCGAGAGGGCGGTGATCTTCTCGGCGGTGGCTACGGGCATGACTGAATCGTAGCGCAACATTTTCCGTTGCGCAGCTTTTGGCCCGACCGGATTAATAAGTGGACGCATGACCGATTTCTAACTTATACAGGAAGATTTCCTTATTAAACAGACTCTCTTTTCGGATCTCGGGTGTGATCCCGCGGTTCTTGGAAGGCAACCCGACCTGGGCGACGATGAAGGGGATCGCGGCGGCGCTCGGCGTGCCGGTCTCGACGCTGGCAAAGGCAGCGGAGAAGCCGGAGGGATAAGTCCGCCCCTGCTGCCAGGCTTTTGATGAATGGCACGGACTGTTATCGCAGCGGTGTCGCTGATCGCAGCGATTATTACGGCCCTGGCGGGGGTCGGCCCTGCGACCGACGCGGCGTGGGACGCTGTGTCCGCACTCTGGCCTATTGGGGCCGTTTGCATCCTTGCTGCGGGCTGCGCCGTCCTGGGCTGGCTCTGCTCTTGCAATGCCATCGAAAGTCCGCAGGGGCTGAATCAGACCCCCAGGCGCTCAACTTACATCGTGAAGAACGAGCGGCTGCCTACGCGGCCATCCTTTCGACCAGCGAGGCATACATCAATGCCCATCGTGGACTCGCCGACTTTGACGAGCCTGGGTTTTACGCCCCAGACCTCGAAGCAGCCGAAACGGCCGTCACCCAGGCAGATCACCAATTCGTCGCTGCGAGGCAGGCCATTGAGCAGTACGGGATAGACCCCATTCTGGAAGCAGTGCAAGACCTTGAGGATGCTGTTAATAGGAATGACTGCGATGAGGCCGCCACA
>DASUQZ010000159.1:0-8386 GCA_036280335.1 Solirubrobacterales bacterium | reverse complement strand
CGGGACGATCCTCGTCGTCTTCTTCCTCGGCTGGCGCCTCGGCGGGCGCTGGCCGGCGCTGCTCGGGGCGCTCGGGGTGGCGATCTACCCGCCGTTCATCCACTCGGTCGGCGAGATCATGAGCGAGCCGCCGGCGATGCTGACGCTGCCGGCCGCTGTGCTCGCCTTCCTCTGGGCGGGAAACATCGGCCCTCCGGGCGAGGACGAGCCCCCATCCCGGAGCGCCGCCGCATGGCTCGTGCCGGGGGTCCTGTTCGGCCTCACGGCGATGTTCCGGCCCGAGTACCTGTTCGTCGGCGCGGTCTTCGTCGTGCTGGCCGGCCTGCGCGCCGGCCGCGGGCGCGGCTGGCGCCCCGGCCTCTCCGGCGCCGCGGTGCTCCTGATCGCCCTGCTCCTCCCGATCCTGCCCTGGACCGTCCGCAACCTCGTCGTCCTCGACAAGGTCGTGCCGATCTCCACCGGCAGCGGCAAGGCGCTCTACGTCGGCACCTACCTGCCCGGCGACGGCGAGTACCAGCGGGTGAAGGCGATCCTCGCCGAGCGCTATCTCGGCCGCGACCTCGAGCCTGGCTCGCCCGAGCTGGACGCGGTCGACCCCACCGAGCTCTTCGACCGCGTCGCCGAAGAAACGCACCCCGACCTCCCCCGGGACGAGGCGCTCGGCAGGCTCGGCAGGGAGAACCTCGAGGAGTACTTCGGCGAAGACCCGCTCGACTACACCGCGATGACCGTGCGCAAGGTCTGGCGGATGTGGAGCGCCGGGGTCGGCGAAGCGATGAGCAGCACCCCGGGGCGGGTCGTCCAGGTCCTGATCGTGCTCCTCGGCCTCGGCGGCTTCGTCCTGCTCGCCCTGCGCCGCCGCTGGTGGGAGATCCTCGCCCTCGCCGCCCCGATTCTCGTCATCACGGCGATCGGCGCGCTCTCCCTGGCGCCGCCGCGCCGCAACGAGGTGCTGATGACGCTGGTCTTTCCGCTGGCCGGCCTCGCCCTCTCATCCGGCCTGACGGCCATATTCTCCGGTCGCGAATGGTCCTCAGAGCAGGCATCTTCCCAGCCGAGCTGACCGCCCTCCGCGGGGCGGGGCTGCTGATGGCGGTCGCGCTGATCGCCTACGCGGTCGTGCGGCGCCACTCGCTGCGCAACGCCGACGTGCTGATTCTGATCGCCTGCTGGCTCGGCCTGACGATCGTCGCCGGCACCGAAATCGTCAACGGCCTGCTGTCCGCCTTCTCCTTCGAGAAAGGCAACGGCGGCCGCATCCTCGGCCTCGCTGTCTTCGCGATCATCGTCCTCTTCATCCTGACCCTGCGGGCGCTCTCGCAGTCGGCGCGGAACGGGCGCCAGCTCGCCGCCGCCCTGGAGGGGCTGGCCTGGGAGGAGTTCCGCCAGGCGGGCCTGCCGGACCGCTTCCGCGACAAGATCGCGATCCTGATCCCCGCCTACAACGAGGCCGAGAACATCGGCGTCGTCCTCGACCAGATCCCCCCCGCCGTCTGCGGCATCCGCACCGAGGTCCTGGTCGTCGACGACGGCTCCCGTGACGGCACCGGCGACGTCGCCGCCGAGCACGGCGCCCTGGTGGCACGCCACGTCACCAACCGCGGCGGCGGCGCGGCCCTGCGCACCGGCTACCGGCTGATGGTCGAATCCGGGGCGCTGATCGTCGTCACCCTCGACGCCGACGGGCAGCACCGGCCCGACGAGATGGAGCGGCTGGTCAAGCCGATCCTCGACGGCGAGGTCGAGATGGCCCACGGCTCCCGCGTGCTCGGCCACGCCGACCGCAACCACTTCGCCCGCGAGCTCGGGATCGTCTTCTTCAACCGCCTCGTCTCCTTCATCACCCGCACCCACGTCACCGACTGCTCGAACGGCTACCGAGCCGTCCGCACCACCGTCCTCCCCCAACTGGTCCTGCGCCAGGAGCAGTTCCACACCTCCGAGTTCATGATCGAGGCGATCAAGCGCGGCATCCCCGCCACCGAGGTCCCGATCACGGTCGAACAGCGCCTCCACGGGCACTCCAAGAAGCCGGCTGTCTTCCGCTACGGGATGGGCTTCGCCAACGCGATCGTCAGGACCTGGCTGCGCTAGCGCACGCCCGGGTGGCGGACGGCCGCGGGGTCCGGCAGGTAGAGGTCGGTGCCGCAGCGGGGGCAGACCTGGACGTAGAGCTTCAGCGGTTTGTGGCAGCGCGGGCACTCGCGTTCGGGTTCGTCCTTCTCGACGCGGTAGAGGATCACGGCGATCAGGCCGAACGGGGGCAGCACCATCCCGATCACGAACCAGATGAAGAAGGAGCTGCCCTTGCCCTTGCCGATGACGCCGGTGGCGAGGCCGAAGAAGAAGGCGATGACGAGGTACTGCACATACCCATTCTTGCGGTTCGCGCCCTGGACCTAATGTCCAGCGGCCTGACAGGGCTTCAAGCGGGCAGCCGACTGGGCCGAAAACGAGGTGAGGCCCCGCAGGGGCCTACTCGCACATGGCGATCCCCGGGCAACAACCACTGGCGGCCAGGCCGAAGCGGCGGCGGCGCAGGCGCAGGCGGGTCTGGAAGGACAAGCACTACCGCTGGGTCCCCGACGGCCAGGGCGACTGGCGGGTGCAGGGCTACGTCTACAAGCACCGGCACAAGCCGAAGAAGGGGCACCGCCGCGGCCCGGGCAGGAAACCGCCGCGCCAGGCGCTCCCAGGCGCCGCTGCCCCGCCCGCGGCCGTTTCCGACCCGCGCCCGCCCGGCGCCTTCCAGGGCGCCTTCGGGATCCCCCAGGCGGTGCGCCTGCTGAACCGGGCCGGCTTCGGGCCCGTCCCCGGCCAGGCCGAGCAGCTCGTCTCGCTCGGGCTCGTCGGCGCGGTGCACTCGCTCACCCGTCCCAGCGGCCCCGCCGTCCTCAGCGGGCCGCCGCCGCGCGACGACGACGGCAACCCGCTCGCCCCCGCCGACGCCTGGGGCCACGACCACCTCTGGTGGCTCGACCGCATGGTCCGCACCAACCAGCCCCTGGTCGAGCGGATGGCGCTGGTGCTCCACGACTGGTTCGCGACCTCAAACGCCGACGTCTCCAAACCGCAGCAGATGATCGACCAGTCGAACCTCTTCCGAACCCGCTGCTTTGGTTCCTTCCTCGACCTCTTCAAGGCGGTGACGATCGACCCGGCGATGCTGCAGTGGCTGAACGGCGACGAGAACAACAAATGGGCGCCGAACGAGAACTACGCCCGGGAGATGATGGAGCTCTTCTCGCTCGGGGCCGACAGCGGCGCCTACGGTGAGGAAGACATCCGCGAAGCCGCCCGCGCCCTGACCGGCTGGCGCAGCGACTGGTCGAACGAGCTCGGCGCCCACAACTTCCGCTTCGACCCCAAACGGCACGACACCGGCACGAAGACGATCTTCGGGCATGGCGGCAACTGGGGCTGGGAAGACGCCTGCCGCCTCTGCGTCGAGCATCCCCTCCACCCTGCCTTCTTCGTCGAGAAGCTCTGGAGCTACTTCGTCCCGGTGCCGCCGCCGAGCAGCGTGCGCGACGGGCTGATCGCCCTCTACCGCGACAGCGGCTGGCAGATCCGGCCGGTGCTGGAGGCGATCCTGACCAGCCCCGCCTTCTACGAGGGGCCGCCGATGGTGAAACCGCCGGTCGTCCAGCTGGCCGGGATGCTGCGGGCGCTGGGCCGCCCGGTCGACACCGATTCCTGGACCTGGCTCTGCGACCAGGCGGGGCAGCAGCTCTTCTGGCCGCCCAACGTCTCCGGCTGGGACGACGAGCGCTGGCTGGACACCTCGCGGCTGCGGGCGCGCTGGCTGCTGGTCACCTACGTCCTCGAGGGGATCTCGGTCGATGCCTGGAACGAGCCCTACAGCACCACCGAGACGCCCGAGGAAGCGCTCGCCCGCGCCCTCGCCACCTGGGGGTCGCCAGCGCTGCGCCCCGAGCACCACGCCGAGCTGCTCGCGTTCGCCCGCCGCAGCGAGAGCCTGATCGTCGCCAACTGGCAGAGAAGTCCCTACCGGGCGATGCGCCAGAACGCCCTCCTGCAGCTGATCGGCGTCAGCCCGGACACGATCCTGCAATGAGCGCGCGGCCGAACAGCCACTCCTGCTGCAGCGGCTACACCCGCTCGCAGCTGCTGCGCTCGGCCGCCGCCGAGGCGGGCAGGGGCCTGCCGGCGATCGAGCCGGGGATGCCCGAGCCGGCCGGCACCGGCCTCTCGCGGCGCAGGTTCCTCTCCCGCAGCGCCGGGCTGGCGCTGGCGGTCTACGGCGCCTCGAAGATCCCCCTCTCGGCCTTCGAGACCGGGATCGCCCAGGCAGCACCCACCGACAAGGTCCTCATCTCCGTCTTCTTCGACGGCGGCATCGACTCGCTCAGCGTGCTGGCGCCGGTCGGCGACTCGCGCTACGCGCAGCTGCGCCCGAACCTCGCCCTGCCGCCCGGGGCCGGGACGACCTTCGGCGAGGACACGCGGCTGCAGTGGCATCCCGCCGCCGCCTCGCTGGCGACCCTGCACGCGGAGGGCAAGGTCAGCGCCTTCCCGGCGATCGGCTACGACCACCCCGACCAGTCCCACTTCACCTCCCGCCACTACTGGGAGATCGGGGAGCTGCAGGTCGGGCACCGGACCGGCTGGCTGGGCCGCTACATCGACGCGGTCGGCGACGACGAAAACCCGCTGCAGGGGCTCTCGCTCGACGGCTCCCTCTCGCCGATGATCGCCACCGCGGACAAGCCGGTGGCGGCGATCGACAGCGTCGACGGCTACGACCTCTGGGCGCGGGTCGGGAGCCCGATCGAGAGCGAGATGTTCCGCAGCTTCGCCCGCTTCGGCTCGCTGCCCTCGGACTCGCCGGCGCTGAGCCAGGTGCGCCGCGCCACCTCCCAGACCGACAAGCTGCGCCAAGACCTCGAAGACGTCGGCGGCTTCACCAGCCCGGTTCCCTACCCCGACCACTGGTTCGCCCACAAGCTCGCCGGCCTGGCCGCCTACATCGGCGTCGGCCTGCCGATCCGGGTGGCGACGATCCGCGCGCCGGGCGGCTACGACACCCACGCCGACCAGGCCGGCGACCTCGAAGAGAACCTGCGCGAGACCTGCGACGCGCTGCTCGCCTTCCAGCGCGACCTGGAGGCGCGCGGCCTCGCCGACCGGGTCCTGGTCGAGCTGTGGAGCGAGTTCGGGCGGCGGCCGGAGGAGAACGGCTCGCTCGGGACCGACCACGGGGCGGCCGGCTGCGCCTTCGTGATCGGCTCGAAAGCCAAAGGCGAGATGGTCGGCGAGTTCCCCGGCCTGGCGAGCCTCGACGACGACGACAACCTGAAAGCGACCAGTGACTTCCGGGCGATGTACTGCTCGCTGCTGGAGCAGTGGCTCGGCTACGACGCCGAGGCGATCATCCCCGGCGCCGCCGGCTTCGCCCGGCCGACGCTGGTGGTGCCGTGACAAGGCTGGCGGCGGCCGTGGTCGCGCTGGCGCTGCTGGCGCTCGCGGCGCTGCCGCTGGCTGGCGGCGGCGCGGTCGACCCGAGGGAAGCCGAGGCGGCCGAATGCGTCTGGAAGCGGAAGACGAAGCGGATCGTCAAGAAGGTCCGCCGCAACGGCAAGGTCCGCAGGGTCGTGCGCAAGCGGCATCGCTGGGTCTGCCGGCTGGTGGCGGCGGGTCCCGTCGTCGTCGCCCCGCCCCCCACGCCCGTTCCCCCGACGCCGATCGTCACCCCCGAGCCCGAAGAAGAAGCGAACCGGCTCTCGGTCCGGGCGGCGGAGTTCTACTTCGTCCTCTCCCGCCCCAAAGTCCGCGCCGGCGAGCTGACGGTCGAGCTCAACAACCAGGGCGAAGACCCGCACGACCTCAACATCCGCGCCGAGGGCGACGCAGGCCCACCGCTGCAGATTCCAGAGACCGATTCCCTGCAGCGGTCCCTCGCCGAGTTCGAGCTGACGGCGGGCAAATACCGCCTCTGGTGCTCCCTCCCCGAACACGACGCCAAAGGGATGCACGCGACGCTCCTCGTCGAATGAAGGCGAGTCCGCGAAAAAGCACCGTATAGGTGCACCGAGGCGGACTCGTTCAGCCCAGCGGTTTGGGGTGGCCGATCGAGCCGACCTCGGAGAGGTCGCGGCGGAACGGCAGCCCGGCGGTCCAGTCGAGGACGGCGCGGAACTTGCGGGCGGCGCCCGGAATCTGGCTCATGTGGTACGTCCGCGCCAGCCACCAGGCGGGGAAGCCGCGGAAGGTGCGGTCGCCGATCTTCCCCACCGCCTTGTAGCGGCCGAGGTTGACGAAGGCGGCCTCGCTGCGGTACTCGAACGGCTGCGGCGAGCCGATCCCGAGCTCGGCGGCGATGTTGCGGGCGGCGACCGGGCCCTGCCGCACGGCGTGCTGGGCGGTCGGCGGGCAGGTCCCGCCGCGCGGGTCCGGAGCCGCGGCGCAGTCGCCGATCGCCCAGACCGAGTCCATCCCCTGCACGCGCAGGTAGGAGTCGACCGGGACGCGGCCGCGCTCGTCGAGCGGCAGGTTCAGCTCCCCGAGGATCGGCTGGGCCTTTACTCCGGCGGTCCAGACGACGGTGCGGGTCGGCAGCACCTCGCCGGTCGAGAGGCGGGCGCTGTCGGCGGTGACCTCCTCCAGGGTGGTCTCGAGGCGGATGTCGATGCCGCGCCCGCGCAGCTCGCGCAGCGCGTACTCGCCCAGCTGGCGGTCGATCTCGGGCAGGACCCGGTCGGTCGCCTCGACCAGGACCCAGCGCATCCCGTGCAGGCGGGCGCGCGGGTAGCACTCCATCGCGTCGGCGGCGAAGTCCTGCAGCTCGGCCAGCGCCTCGAGGCCCGCGTAGCCGCCGCCGACGAAGACGTAGGTGAGCAGCTGGTCGCGCCGCGCCGGGTCTTCGGTCGCGTTCGCTTCCTCGAGCGTCTCGATCACCTTGTTGCGCAGGTAGATCGCGTCGGCGAGCCCCTTGAAGCCGACCGCGTGCTGGGCCAGCCCCGGCACCGGCAGGACCCGGGAGACCGAGCCGACCGAGAGCAGCAGCTGGTCATACGGCAGCTGCTCGGTTTCGCCGTATTTGGCCCGCAGCGTCACCGTCTTCGCCTCGGGATCGTGGCCGACGATCGAGCCGACCCGCAGGTAGGTGCGTTTGAGGATCTCCCGCAGCGGCGTGACCACGTGCCGCGGCTCCAGGGTCCCCGCCGCGGCCTCCGGCAGGAACGGCGTGTAGAGGACGAAGTTCGTGTCGTTGACCAGAACCAGCCGCGCCGACTGCTTCGGCATCACCCGCTCCAGCTCCCGCGCCGCCGCCGCGCCGCCGAAGCCACCGCCCGCGATCACCACGTTCCAGGCCATGACTTCAACCTAGCACGCTTGTAACAACGTGTTACAAAGTGCAAAACGCACTAAGTCACTACAGCTTCTCCCGGATCAGGCGGTTCACCTCGCCGCCATCGGCGCGGCCCTTGGTCTCGCGCATGACGGCGCCGACGATGGCGCCGATCGCCTTGCCGTTGCCTTCGCGGATCTTCTCGACGGCGTCGGGGTTGTCGGCCATCGCCCTCTCGACGATCGCCTCGAGCTCGCCGGAGTCGGACATCTGCGCGAGGCCCTCGCGCTCGACGATCTCGGCCGGGTCTCCCCCCTCCGCGACCAGGGTCGCCAGGACCTTGCGGCCGCTGCCGTGGGAGATCTTCTTCCCGGCAACCAGGGTGGCGAGTTGGGCGAGCGACGCGGGTGGGACAGTCGGATCGGCGAAGTCCTCTTCGTCGCCGCTGCTCTTGCGCAGCTCGGCGGTGAGGTCGCCGGTGACCCAGTTGGCGGCCACCCGCGGCTCCAGCCCCTCGGCCGCGGCGCAGACCGCCTCGAAGTAGCCGGCCATCGCGGGCTCCCGCGCCAGCAGCGCCGCGGTGTCGGAGTCCAGGTCCATCCCTTCGTAGCGGGAGATCCGCGCCGCCGGCAGCTCGGGCAGCGCCTCGCGCGCCTCGCGCAGCATCTCCTCGGTGGGCGCCAGCGGCACCAGGTCGGGCTCGGGGAAGTAGCGGTAGTCGTGCGCCTCCTCCTTCGAGCGCAGCGGCGTCAGCGTGCCGCTGGCCGGGTCGAAGTGGAGGGTCTCCTGGACCACGGTCCCCCCCGCCTCGACCAGCTCGCGCTGGCGCGCCAGCTCGGCCTCGATTCCGCGCTGCAGGAAGCGGAAGCTGTTCATGTTCTTCAACTCGGTCTTGGTGCCGAGCTCCTCGCTGCCGGCCGGCCGCACCGAGACGTTGGCGTCGACGCGCAGGCTCCCCTCCTCCATGTTCACGTCGGAGACGCCGAGCTGGCGGAGCGTGGTGCGCAGCAGCTGGGCCCACTCGCGCGCCTGAGCGGCGCTGCGGATGTCGGGCTCGGTGACGATCTCCACCAG
>DASUQZ010000158.1:0-9877 GCA_036280335.1 Solirubrobacterales bacterium | reverse complement strand
TTCGCGTACTGGACCGGGATCCGCCGCTGCCCCTCCTGGACGAAGACGATCGCGACGATCACCGCGAGCGCCACGAAGGGCATCATCACGATGAAGACCTGATCCGGGCTTTCCCACCATTTCACCAGCCCCGAGGGCAATTCGGAGACGATCGAGGCGAAGATCATCAGCGAGATCCCGTTGCCGATCCCGCGCTGGGTGATCAGCTCGCCCAGCCACATCAGCAAGGTGCAGCCGGCGGTGAGGCACATCACGATCAGGAACAGCTTCGCGAAGGTCAGGTTCCCGACCACGCTGGTGCCGGCTTCGTTGCCGAAGGAGCGGAAGAGGAAGACGTAGCCGACCGACTGCCCGAAGGCGAGGCCGACGGTGAGGTAGCGCGTGTACTGGGTGATTTTCTGCTGCCCCACCTCGCCCTCTTTCTGCAGGCGCTCCAGCGACGGCACGACCACCGTCAGCAGCTGCAGGATGATCGAGGCGGTGATGTAGGGCATGATCCCCAGCGCGAACAGGCTCAGCCGCGAGAGGCCGCCGCCGGAGAAGAGGTTGAGGAAGCCGAGGACGCCGGAGCCGCCGAAGTTGTCCTGGATTTCCTTGACGGCGTCGACATCGACGCCGGGCGCCGGGATGTAGGCGCCGAGCCGGTACAGCAGCAGCATCGCCGCGGTGAAGGCGAGCTTCTTGCGGATGTCGCCAACGCTGAACGCGTTGAGAATAGTTCTGAGCATTACGGCTCCAGAGTGTGACAGGAACCGCCGGCAGCCTCGATCTTCTCTTTAGCCGCCGCGCTGAAGGCGTGCGCGTGAACCTCGAGCTTCTTCTTGATCTCACCGCGCGCGAGGACCTTGACCGGGTCCTTCCGCTTCGCCAGGCCCTTCTCGCGAAGGCTCTCCGGGGTCACTTCGGCACCGCTGTCGAACCGCTCCTCGAGATCGGAGAGATTGACCGGCTGCGTCTTGGTCCGGAAGTTCTCGAAGGGCATCGACTGCTTTTTGTGCGGGCCGCGCAGCTTTCGCATCCGCATGTGGATCGGGTTCTGGCCGCCCTCGTAGCCGGCCTTCTTCTTGCTGCCGGAGCGAGAGCCGGCGCCCTTGTGGCCGCGCCCGGAGGTCTTGCCCAGGCCGCTGCCCTCGCCGCGGCCGATCCGCTTGCGCGGCCTTTTCGAGCCGGGCTTCGGCTTCAGGTTGTGAAGGCCGATCTCCTCGGCGCGTGAAGTCTCTTTGGCCGCTTTCTCAGCCATCGTCGACCTCGACGAGGTGGGAGACGACCCGCAGCTGACCCTGCAGCTGCTCGGAATCCTTCAGCTCCGCCGACTTGCCGATCCGACCCAGCTTCAGCGCCTTCAGGGTCGCTTTCTGGTTCGGGTTGGTCTTCGCCGCGGAGCGGACCTGCCGGATCTTCACCGTGCTCACGAGCCCTCACCCTCTGCGGGTTGCTCGGCGGGCGGGACCGGAGCCTCGGCGGGCGGGGCCGCAGCCTCTTTCTCGGCCTCGGCGCCCTCTGCGGCTTTCACCTCGGCGGCCTCGGTCTCCTCTGCTGAAATCGTCTCCGCGGCGGCTTGACCGTTGCCGTCCATGCCGAGCACCTGGGTGACCGTCAGGCCGCGCAGCTCGGCGACCTCCTCGGGTCTACGCAGACGGACGAGACCGTCCATCGTCGCCTTGACCAGGTTGATCGGGTTCTGGGTGCCGATGCTCTTGGTGAGGACGTCGCGGACGCCGCCCAGCTCGAGCACGGCGCGGACGCCGCCGCCGGCGATCACGCCGGTACCGGGGCTGGCCGGGCGCAGGACGACGTGCCCGGCGCCGAAGCGGCCGATGATCCGGTGGGTGATCGTGTTCCCGTATTTGGGGACCCGGATCAAGTTCTTGCGGGCGTCCTCGACGCCCTTCTGGATCGCCAGCGGGACCTCGCGGGCCTTGCCGTAGCCGATCCCGACCACGCCTTCCTCGTCGCCGACGGCGACCAGCGCGGTGAAGGAGAAGCGCCGGCCGCCCTTGACCACCTTGGCGACGCGGTTGATCTCGATCACGCGCTCCTGGAGGTCGAGCCCGCGGGGGCTGACCGTCTCGACGTTCTTGGTATCCATGCCCTTCATAAGCAGCGGCCCACCGTAGCGGAACTAGAAGGCCAACCCCCCCTCGCGTGCTCCTTCGGCCAGCGCCTTGACGCGGCCGTGGTACTGGTAGCCGCCGCGGTCGAAGACGCAGCTCTCGACTCCGGCGCTCTTGGCGCGCTCCGCCAGCAGTTCGCCGGCCTTCTTGGCCTGCTCGCCGGCGCTGAGCTCGCGCAGCTCCGGCTCGATCCAGTTGACCGCGGCCAGGGTGTGGCCCTTGGTGTCGTCGATGAGCTGGGCGAAGACGCCCTTGTTGGAGCGGTAGACCGAGAGCCGCGGCCGCTCGGCCGTGCCTTTGACGCGGGCGCGAACCCGGCGGCGCCGTTTGAGCCGGCGCTGGCGCTTGGTGAGGACGGTCATGCGCGCTTACCCACCTTCCGCAGGACCTGCTCGCCCTTGTAGCGGATGCCCTTGCCCTTGTAGGGCTCCGGCGGCCGGCGCTTGCGGATGTCCGCCGCGACCTGCCCGACGAGCTGCTTGTCGATGCCTTTGACGATCACTTCGGTCGGCTGCGGGACTTCGAATTCGATCCCCTCGGGGGCATCGATCGCGACCGGGTGCGAGTAGCCCAGCGCCAACTCCAGTTTTTTCCCTTTCAGAGCGGCGCGGTAGCCGACGCCCTGGATTTCCAGCCGCTTCTCGAAGCCGTCGGTGACGCCCTCGACCATGTTCGCGATCAGGCTGCGGGTCAGTCCGTGCAGGGCCCGGTGCTCGCCCCGGTCGGTGGGGCGGGTGACGGTGACGACGCCATCCTCCTGCTCGACCTTCATGTCCTGGGAGAGGGTCTGGCGCAGCTCCCCCTTCGGCCCTTTGACGGCGATGTTGCCAGGGGCGATCTCCACCGTGACGGCGTCGGGAACGGCAACGGGCTTTCTTCCGATCCGGCTCATTCAGATCTCACTCACCAGACGTAGGCGACGACCTCGCCGCCGACTCCCATCGCGCGCGCTTCGTGGCCGGTCATCACGCCGGCGGAGGTGCTGACGATCGCGGTCCCGGTCCCGCCATGCACCCGCGGAACGGTTTTGTGGTCGACGTAGCGGCGGCGGCCCGGGCGCGAGACCCTTTCGATCCCGAGGATCACCGGCTGGCGGTCCTCGGTGTACTTGAGCTCGACGTTGATCGACTCGCCGACGGCAGCCGGCCTGCGGCTGAAGTCCTTGATGTAGCCCTGCTCCTTGAGGATCCGGGACATCTCGAGCTTGAGGTTGGAGTACGGGATCTCCACCTCGTCGTGCCCGGCGCGGATCGCGTTGCGGATCCGGGTCAGGTAATCGGCGATCGGGTCGGTCAGCATCGTCGCGGTCCTACCAGCTCGACTTGGTCATGCCGGGGATGTAGCCCTCGTGCGCGGCCTCGCGCAGGCAGATCCGGCAGAGGCCGAATTTGCGGAAATAGGCACGCGGGCGCCCGCAGCGACGGCAGCGGTTGTAGCTGCGCGTCTTGAACTTGGGCTTCCGCGCCTGCTTCACCTTCATCGAAGTCTTAGCCATTGTCAGAATTCTCCTCGGCCGGCTCGCCGGCCTCTTCGTCTCCGCCTTCGGCGGCACCTTCGCCCTCGCCCTCCGGCTTGGCGTAGGCCTCCGGGTTCTCCTCTTTCAGCTGCTCGAGGGCCGCCTGTTCGACTTCAGCCTTCTGGCGGGCTTCCTCTTTGCGCTGCTCCTCTTCGGCTTCCTTTTCTTCGGCTTCCCGCTCGGCCTGACCGGGGCGTCCCTCCTGGGCGAAGGGCATCCCCAGACCGAGCAGCAGCTCGAAAGCCTCGAGGTCAGTTTTAGCGGAAGTCGTGATCGTGACGTCCAGTCCCCGCACGACGTCGACCGAGTCGTAGTCGATTTCCGGGAAGATCAGCTGCTCCTTGACGCCCATCGAGTAGTTGCCGCGACCGTCGAAGGAGCGCGGGTTGAGACCGCGGAAGTCGCGGATCCGCGGCACCGCGATCGAGATCAGGCGGTCGAGGAACTCCCACATGCGGGCCCGCCGCAGCGTCACCGAGACGCCGACCGGCATCCCCTCGCGCAGCTTGAAGGAGGCCACCGACTTGCGGGCGCGGCGCACGTTCGGGTGCTGGCCGGCGATCGTCGCAAGCTGTTCCTGGGCCAGCTCGAAGGCTCGTTTGTCCTGTTTCTCGGTGCCGAGTCCCATGTTGAGGGTGATCTTCTCCAGGCGCGGGGCCTCCATCGGCGTCGAGTAGCCGAATTTCTCGGTCAGCACCGGCAGGACCTCCTGCTCGTAGCGCTCGCGCAGGCGCGGCGGGGGAGCCGCCTGCGAGGTCGGTGCCACGGTCGCCTCCATCAGCCGATCTCGTTTCCGGTCCGCTTCGCGTAGCGGACCCGCTTGCCGCCTTTGTCGACGCGGACGCCGACGCGGGTGGGTTTGTTGTCTTTGGGATCGAGCAGCATCACGTTGGAGACGTCGATCGGCCCCTCCTTCTCGACGATGCCGCCGGCCTGGGCGTTTTTGAGGTCGCCCTGCGAGCGCGGCCGTTCGTGGCGCTTGACGATGTTGAGGTTCTCGACGTAGACCCGGCGCTTCTTCGGATCGGTGCGGACCACGCGGCCGGTCTTGCCGGCGTCCTTGCCGCCGGTGATGACCACCTGGTCGTCGGTGCGGATGCGCATCGACTTCGCCATCAGAGGACCTCCGGCGCCAGCGAGATGATTTTCATGAAGTTGCGATCGCGCAGTTCGCGCGCCACGGGGCCGAAGATGCGGGTCCCGCGGGGGTTGTTGCTGGCGGGGTCGATCAGCACGGCGGCGTTCTCGTCGAAGGAGATGTAGGTGCCGTCGGGACGGCTGAGCGGCTTGCGGGTGCGCACGACGACCGCCTGCACGACCTCGCCCTTGCGGACGCCGCCTTGCGGGCTGGCCGATTTCACCGTCGCCGTGATCACGTCGCCGACGCTGGCGTAGCGGCGGTGGGAGCCGCCCTTGACCCTGATGCAGAGGATCTCGCGGGCACCCGAGTTGTCGGCGACCTTGAGCCTGGACTCCTGCTGGATCATCTCGCCTTACCTCGCCTTCTCGACTACGTCGACCAGGCGCCAGCGCTTGGTCTTCGACAGCGGACGGGTCTCGACGACGCGCACCACGTCGCCCTCGCCGGCCTCGTTGCGCTCGTCGTGTGCGTGCAGCTTGGTCGAGCTGCGGACGATCTTCTCGTAGGTGCGGTGGCGGCGGGCGATGTCGATGCGGACGGTGATCGACTTGTCGCCCTTGCTGGAGACGACGACGCCCTGGCGGACCTTGGCGGCGTTGGACTCGCGCTCGGCCGGGGGCGTGCCGGTAGCCGCGGTGCGGCCGGTCTTGGCGGCGGCACGCTGCTTGCGGCGCAGCGCGGCCTTGCGCTTGCGCTCCTCGAGGCGGGCGGCCTTGCGCTCCTCAGGATCCGAGGGGCCCGCCTTGCGCGGCTGGCGACGCGATTTCTGCAGGCGACGCCGCTCCTTCCAGGGCAGCTCGTCCTCAGGATTCGGCTCCGCAGCCTCTTCCGAGGCAGGGGCGTCTGGCGCGTCAGCCTCAGGCGCATCTGACGCGGGTGGCGTGGCGGAGGGCTCTTCGCCCGCAGCTTGCGAGGACGAAGAGTCCTCTGCCGCGACAGGACCCGCGTCCTGCTGCGCCTCGTCCTGCGTCTCGTCAGTCGTTTCTTTGTTCTCGTCGCTCATATCTTGCGGGTTGCTTTCTCCACGTCGATGCCCCGGGACTTGGCCACCGTCAGCAGCCGCGCCACGTCTTTCCGCGCCTGCCCGAGGCGGGCGGTGTTCTCGAGCTCGCCGGTCGCATGCCCGAAGCGGAGGTTGAAGGCCTCCTGCTTGGCGTCGATCAGCTTCGCCACCAGCTCGTCGTCTTTGAGGTTATGCACCTCGGCCGCCTTCATCAGTCACCCGCCCCCTCGCGCATGACGAATTTGGTCTTGACCGGAAGCTTGTGGCCGGCGAGGCGCAGCGCTTCGCGCGCCAGGTCCTCGGGAACCCCCGCCAGCTCGAACATGACCTTGCCGGGCTTGACCACTGCGACCCAGCCCTCCGGGTTGCCCTTGCCCGAGCCCATGCGGGTCTCGGCCGGCTTTTTCGTATAGGGCTTGTCGGGGAAGACGTTGATCCAGACCTTGCCGCCACGTTTGATCTTGCGGGTCATCGCGACACGGGCGGCCTCGATCTGGCGGTTGGTGATCCAACCGCGCTCGAGCGCCTTGATCCCGTACTCGCCGAAGGCGACGTTGCTGCCACCCTTGGTGTTGCCGCGCATGCGGCCGCGGAACTGTTTGCGGTGCTTGACCCGTTTCGGCATCAACATCAGCGACCACCTCCGCGCTGTCCGCCGCGACCGCCGCCGCCGGGCCCACGCCCGCCGCCGCCGCGTCCGCCGCGGTCTCCACCGGGACCGCGACCGCCCCGGTCGCCACGCCCGCGACCGCCGCCGCCGCGATCGTCGCGGCGTCCACCGCCGCGGCCGGACTGGCTCTGGCCGTCGCCCTCGCCGGAGACGAGGTCGGAGCGGAAGCCCTCCGGCATCACCTCGCCCTTGTTGATCCAGCATTTGACGCCGATCCGGCCGGTCGTGGTACGGGCCTCGAAGAAGCCGTAGTCGATGTCGGCGCGCAGCGTGTGCAGCGGCACGCGGCCGTCGGAGTAGCTTTCGGTCCGCGCCATCTCGGCGCCGCCGAGGCGGCCGGAGACCTGGACCTTGACGCCCTTGGCGCCGGAGCGCATCGCCGAGGTCAGGGCGCGTTTCATCGCCCGCCGGAAGGCGACGCGGTTCTGCAGCTGCTCGGCGATCGACTGGGCGACCAGTTTGGCGTCGAGCTCGGGGCGCTTGACCTCGCGGATGTTCACCTTCACCGGGCTGCCGGTCAGCTTGTGCAGCTCCTTGCGCAGGGCGTCGACTTCGCTGCCCGACTTACCGATCACGATGCCCGGGCGGGCCGTGTGGATGTCCACGGCAACCTCGCCGCGGCGCTCGATCGTGATGCTCGAGAGCCCCGCGTGAGAGAGCTTGCCTTCGATGTGGTCGCGGATCTGCAGGTCTTCCTGGAGGACGTCCGCGAAGTTTTTGTCCTCGTACCAGTTCGACTTCCAGTCGTGGATGTAGCCGACGCGGAAACCCTCGGGGTGGATCTTCTGTCCCATGCCTAGTCCTCCACCGGGGTCAGAGCCACAGCGATGTGGCTGGTTCGCTTGTTGATCGGGGTCGCCCGGCCCATCGCCCGTGGGCGGAAGCGGCGCAGGGTCGGCCCCTCGTCGACGGTGATCGAGGAGATGCGCATCTCGTCACCGACGAGGTCGTGGTTGTTTTCCGCGTTGGCGGCGGCAGAATCGATCAGCTTGTGGATGTCGTGGGCGGCGCCGCGCGGCGAGAACTGCAACAGCGCCCGCGCCTTTTCGATGTGCAGGCCGCGCACCTGGTCGGCGATCAGCCGCGCCTTGCGCGGGGCGATCCGCACGTACCGCGCCTTCGCTCGCACGACCGGCGGAGCGACAGGCGCTTTCGGGGCGGCTTTTTTCGCCGGCTCTTTTTTGGCCTCGGCTTTTTTGGCCGCCTCTTTTTTCGGTTTCGCAGCTTTTTTGGCAGCCGGTTTTTTCTCTTTGCCTTTGGCTTTCGAGTCTTTTTTGGCCGCCGGTTTTTTAGCCGTCGACTCTTTTTTCGTCGCAGCTTTTTTGGCAGCCGGTTTTTTCTCGGCTTTTTTGGGAGTCGCTTTTTTCTTCTCGTCAGCCATCGTCAGCCTCAGTCCTTGCCGCCGTGGGAGCGGAAGGTCCGGGTCGGGGCGAACTCGCCCAGCTTGTGCCCCACCATCGACTCCGAGATGAAGACGGGGACGTGTTTCTTGCCGTCGTGGACGGCGATCGTGTGCCCGACCATCTCCGGGAAGATCGTCGAGGTCCGCGACCAGGTTTTCACCATCTGTTTTTTGCCGGCCTCGTTCATCGCGGTGATCCGCCCCATCAGGCGCTCCTCGACCCACGGGCCCTTTTTCGTCGACCTACCCATGCTTAACGGCCCTTCTTCTTGCCGCGGCGTCGGCCGCGGACGATGTAGCGGTCGGATTGCTTGCCCTTCTTGCGGGTCCGGTAGCCGAGCGTCGGCTTGCCCCAGGGGGTGACCGGGTGCCCGCCGGGCGTGTGGTGCGCCTCGCCGCCGCCGTGCGGGTGGTCGACGGGGTTCATCGCCACGCCGCGGGTCTGCGGGCGCTTGCCCTTGTGGCGGCTGCGGCCGGCCTTGCCGACCTTGAGGTTCTGGTGCTCGGCGTTGGAGAGGGTGCCGACGGTGGCGCGGCAGTTCGCGCGGACCATCCGCATCTCCGAGGAGGGCAGGCGCAGGGTGACCATCTCCCCCTCCTTCGCGACCAGCTGGATCGAGGTGCCGGCGGAGCGGCCGAGCTTGCCGCCCTGGCCGGGGATCAACTCGACGTTGTGGACGATCGTGCCGGTCGGCATCTGGCCGAGCTCCATCGCGTGGCCCGGTTTGATGTCCGCCTCGGGACCCGACTTGACGACGTCGCCGACCGCGAGCTGCGCCGGGGCGAGGATGTAGTCCTTGTAGCCGTCGGCGTAGTGGAGGAGGGCGATGTAGCAGGTGCGATTGGGGTCGTACTCGATCGAGGCGACCTTCGCGGGCACGCCGTCCTTGAGCCGCTTGAAGTCGATCTTGCGATAGCGCCGCTTGGCGCCGCCGCCGCGGTGGCGGGCGGTGACGCGCCCGTTCACGTTGCGGCCGCCGGACTTCTTCAGCCCTTCCGTCAGCTTCCGCTCCGGCTCCGAAGCGGTCACCTGCGCGCGCAGCGGGTAGGTCGCGAAGCGGCGGCCGGGGCTGGTGGGTTTCGTTTTGCGGTTCGGCATCTCTAGCTCCCTACGCGGTCTCGGCGCCCTCGAACAGCTCGATCCGCTCGCCGGGCGCGAGCTGGACGATCGCCTTCTTCCAGGAGCGGGTACGGCCTTTGGTCAGCCCGCGCCGCTTCGGCTTCGAGCGCACCTTGGCGGTCCGCACCTCGGCGACGTCGACCCCGAAGACCTCTTCGACCGCCTGCGCGATCTGGGTCTTGTGGGCGCGATCGTCGACCCGGAACGTGTACTTGCCCTCGGCGATAAGAGCGTAGCTCTTCTCGGAGATCACCGGGCGGATGAGGATCGTGCGGGCGTCCATCAGCCGAGCCTCTCCTTCAGCGTCTCCAGGGCGGTTTCCGAGATCACGACCGCGGCGGCGCCGATCACGTCGGCGACGCCGGCCGCGCCGACCTCGAGCACCTGCGTCCGGGGCAGGTTGCGGAAGCTCTTCATCGCGCCCACCTCCTCGGCGGTGACGATCACCAGCAGCGGGTTCCTCGCACCCCATTTCGACAGCGCCTGGGCAGCGGCCTTGGTCGAAGGAGTCTCGAAGCCCGAAGCGTCCAGGACCGCGACCGAGCCGCGCTCGGCGTGGACGGAGAGCGCCGAGCGCATCGCCCGCCGGCGGGCTTTGCGGTTGACCTTGACCGTGTACTTGCGCGGCTTCGGGCCGAAGGCGACGCCGCCGCCGAAGCGGTTGGGGACGCCGAGCGAGCCGACGCGGGCGCGGCCGGTGCCCTTCTGGCGCCAGGCCTTCGCGGTCGTGAAGGAGACCTCGCCTCGGGTCAGAGTCGAGGCGGTGCCGCGGCGGCGCGCGGCCAGGTCGGCCCTCGCCGTCTCGTGGACCAGCGAGTGGTGGAACGGCTCGGCGAAGAGCTCTTTCGGCAGGTCGGCTTTGGCGGATTTGCCGAGCACGGTCGCTTTAGCCATCCGTCCTTACCTCCAGC
>DASUQZ010000157.1:0-6784 GCA_036280335.1 Solirubrobacterales bacterium | reverse complement strand
CGGGCGGGGCACCTCCGCCCGCAACGGCGGCGGCCGCGCGATCCGCGAACGCGTCCGCACCGGCGCGGTCTTCCGCTACGGCGCCGGCGGGGCGGCGCCGCCCACCGCCGGCGCGCAGCCGGTGCCGATGCCGCCGGGCCCGGTGCGGCTGGCGGTGACGGGGCACGCCCAGTGCGATTCGAGCTGCGCCGACCTCGCCCTGCAGGGACTCGGTCCCGACCGCAGCCTTCTCGCCGCCCTGCAGAAGGTCGCGGCGATGGCGGGTGCAACCGGTCCGCGCGCCCTCCTCCACACCGGCAACCGGGTCAAAGAGGGCGGTCTCGGCGAAGCCGACGCCGCCCGCTACGCGGAGCTGCTCGGCTCCTCGTCGCTGCCGGTCTTCCCGGCGCTCGGCTCCGACGACGCGGCCGGCGGGGCGGGGGCGGCGGCGTTCCGGTCGGCCTTCGCCTCCTTTCCGGCGCCGTTCGGCAGCGGTGCGCCTCCGGCCGGCATCTCGACCGCCGGAATCCCCGGGGCGCCGCCCGGGCCCGGCGCGCGCACCCATTACGCCTTCGACACCGGGGGGGCGGGGGGGACCGTGCGGGTGATCGTCATCGACAACTCGCTCGGGTCGCTGGCGGCAAGCGACCCGCACCAGAACCCGCCGGAGCCGCAGCTGCCGTGGCTGCAGGCGGTCCTCGCCGACGCCCGGGCCGAGGGCATCCCGACGGTGGTGATGGGCAACCGCAGCCTCAACGTCAATTTCTCGCCGAAGCTCAACATCGCCTCCGACGGCACCCTGGTGGCCCAGGCGCTGGTCGACGGCGGCGCCTCCGCCTACCTCTTCGACCGCCCGGAAGAGAACCGGACGCTGCGTATCCCGGCCGGGGGAGCCGAGACCATCCCCAGCTACGGGGTCGGGACGCTCGGCTACCGCTCGCAGATCTCCGGCGCGGTCGGGCTGGAGGTGGCCGACTCGCTGTTCGGCGACAGCGGCGTGCTGATGCTCGAGATCGACGCTTCGCAGCGGGATCCGGCCACCAACCGGGCGCCGGCCTCGGTGCGGCTGATCCCGCTGATCGAAGACCTCTCGCTGGAGGCGACGGACGGGACGCTGCTGCGCCGCTCGCGGCCGGCGCTCTTCCGCGGCCTCGGCCGGCGGCCGCGCGGCGGCGACCGCTGGGGGCAGGCCTCGGCGGGCTCCGGCAACCCCAACCCCTCCGGCGGCGACCCCTACACGCTGTTCCCGCCCGCGCCGTGTTTCATCGCCGGCTGCTCGGCGCGGATCGCGCCCGAGTACACCTTCACCTCCTCGGACCCCGACATCGCCGACTTCGTCAAGCAGGACCCGGCCTCGAACAACCTGCGCAAGCCCTTCCTCGACGCCGACGACAAGGTCGTCACCGACAACTCCTCGGGGCTGCTCTGCACCTTCAACGCCGGCACCACGACGGTGACGGTCGCCGCCGGGGGCTTTTCCTACTCCGAACAGGTCCGGGTCCTGCCCGGCAGCGTCCTGCGGCCCTGCGGCACCCGCCCGCTGCGTCCCGACCGCTTCACCCGCGGGGTGCCGCAGGCAGCGCCCCCGGCGCCCCCGCCCCCGCCGAACTCGCCGCCCTCGAACCCGCCGCTCGACTTCGAGCCGCCGGCGCTGACGCCGCCCCCGCCCGCGCTGCCCCCCGGGCCGGTCCCGAACGCGCCGCCCACCCCGCCGCCGGCGCCGGTCGACCCCTACTTCCCGCTCGTCACCGGCATCGCCCTCGGCGCCGTGCCGGCGATCGTGCCGCCGCCCCCGCCGCCGATCGTGCGGCCGCTGCCGCCCGGCGGCGCCCCCGCCCGTACCTACCAGGTGGAGGAAAGGCGCGAAGAGGAGGCGGCGATCGAGGAATCGAAGGCCTTCTCCCGCCACGAAGAGGGGGGCTCGGAGCTGATCGTCCCCACGTACCTGCCGGGCCTGATCCTGATCCTCGCCCTGGCCGGCGCCTCCGTCCGCGGCGGCCCCGGCGCCCGCCGCCGCAACCGGCCGGCGCCGGCAACGAACATCGCAGTCAGAACCCAAAGGAGTCGCAGATGACCGACCGACGCTCAACCAACCTCGTCGCCTGGGCGGCGCTGGTCCTCGCCCTCGCCGCCTTCGTGTTCTCCGGGGCCGGCGGGGCGATCGCGGCGAAGGTGCTGCCCGGCCCCAGCCTGAAGCCGAAGAAGTTCGGGATCCTGCGGCTCAACGCGAAACGGAAGTTCCCGGCCAGCGTGCTGCCGAAGAGCGTCTTCGCCCGCTGCTCCCCGGAGACGGTGAAGATCGGGACGGTCTGCATGATGACCAACCCCTATCCGCTGGAAAAAGACGAGATCGGGGTGAACGACTACTTCTTCGCGACCCAGAAGTGCGCCAGTCTCGGCGGCTACCTGCCGACCGCGGCCCAGCTGATCGGCGCAGCCAAACGGGTGAAGCTGGCGGGCCGGGTCGACGACAACGAGGTCACCGCCTCGACCGACATCGACCCCACCGACGGGCTCAAGGACCGCCGCGAGATGAGCGCGACCCTGACCACGACCGCCTCCGGCGGCCGCGCCGCCGGCTCGATGGGAGTCAGCGACGTCTCCCGCGGCGACCCCAAGGCCGGCGAGCCGGACCCGATCCCGCTCCCCGCCGACCCCTCGCCGGAAACGCTCCACTACGTCACCGTCTACGACAACGGCAACCGCGGCGGCTTCGCCGGCGGCAAGCCGGTCGGCCAGCCCGAGAACTTCCGCTGCGCCTTCAACTTCACCCAGGGCCGCGCCGGCGAGCTGAGGTAACCGATTCGCCGAGACCGTGAAAAAGCACCCTCAAGGTGCTTTTTCACGGTTTCGGTATTTGACGCTGGTCAAGCAGTGGTGCGTTCCGGGCTGAACCGGTAGCCGATGCCGAAGTGGGTGTGGATGTAGCGCCAGTCGGGAGCGACCAGCTCCAGCTTGTGGCGGACCTTGCGGACGAGGACGTCGACGGAGCGGTCGCGGCGCTGCATCGTCCCGCCCCAGATCGCGCTGTAGATGGTCGGGCGCTGGACGACGCTGTCCTCGCGCTCGGCGAGCAGGAAGAAGAGCTCGAACTCGCGCACGGTGAGGCCGGCGCGCCTGCCGTCGGCGAGGACCTGGAGCTCGGCGGGGCGGATCTCGAGGTTGGCGATCCGGATCACCCGCTGCTGGGACTGGGAGGTCGGCACGTCGGCACCCTCTCCGTCCGCTGCCGGGCGGGGGGTGAAGAACTCGTTTCGAAGTGGAGAAGAAGTGGTGAAGCCGTTCACCACTTCTTATCCGGACAGTTACGCCGCGTTCACTCAGCTCGGCGGGGCCGCGCCGAGACTGCTGCCGATCAGCCGTAAACCGCCACCAGGGAGCGAACAGCAGATGAAACGCACGCGTCTCCTGGCCGCCGCGGCAGCGCTCGCTCTGTGCGCTCCGCTCAGCGCGGCCACCGCGGCCTCAGCCGCGACGATCACGATGAGCGGGTCGACCTCGGTCGCGCCGCTCACCACCAAGCTCGCCAAGGCCTTCCTCAAGACGCCGAAGGGCAAGGGGAACAAGGTCGTGATCCTGCAGGGAGGGTCCGACATCGGCATCACCGACGTCTCCCGCGGGCGGGTCACCCTCGGCATGTCCTCGCGCGATCCGAAACCGGCCGATCCGGGCGGAATCGTCTTCAACAAAGTCGCCCGTGACGCGGTCTGCATCGTCACCAACCCCTCCAACCGCATCCCGACCCTGAGTCAGACGCAGATCCAGGACATCTTCTCCGGCCGCATCCGCAGCTGGAGCCAGGTGCCGGGAGCCAGCGCCGGCGGCCCGATCGACCTCGTCGTCCGCACCGCCGCCTCGGGAACCCAGGACGCCTTCCAGAACATCTTCATGGGGCAGTCCCTGCGGGTCGCCGCCAGCGCCACGACCAAATCCTCGAACGGCCTGCAGGCGCAGACGATCAAATCGAACCCGAACGCGATCGGCTACGCCTCCTTCGCCTTCGTCGGCGGCCTGCACACGGTCCCCTACCAGGGCGTCCCCTGCACGCTGCGCAACGCGAAGTCCGGCCAGTACGCCGGCAGCCGTAACTTCTTCCTGGTCAGCCGGGGAGCGGCGAGGGGCCTCGCGAAGGCCTTCATCACCTTCGCCCGCAGCGCCGCCGGTCAGCGGATCGTCGGCAGCGAGTGGGTGCCGCTCCGCTAGATGAACCCGACCGAGCCCGCCTTCTGGTCAGACCGCCGCGTCGAGCGAATGCTCGGCGCGGTCGCGTGTCTGGTGCTGCTGCTGATCATCGGCATGATCGTCTTCGTCTTCTCGAAGGCGTGGCCGTCGTTCGCCCACAACGGGCTCGCCTGGTTCGGCTCCGGCGGCGACCTCGACCGCCAGCTGGAGGACATCTTCAACTCGCCCTCGAACCCGGCCGACTACGTCTACGAGCTGCGCGCCTGGCCGCTGATCTGGGGGACGTTCGTGATCACCGCCGGGGCGGTCGGGATCGGCGTCTTCTTCTCGCTCTTCGCCGCGATCTTCATCGTCGAGTTCGCGCCGGCGCGGCTGGTCGGCGTCCTCGAGCCGGTGGTGCGGCTGCTCGCCGCGGTGCCGTCGGTCGTCTACGGGCTGATCGGGATCCTCGTCGTCGTCCCCTGGGTCGGCGAGCACCTGATCAGCCTCGAGCGCAAGGAATCGGTCTCCAACGTGATCCAGCTCGACGGCTCCAGCGTCCTCGTCGGGATCCTGATCCTCACCGTGATGATCGTGCCGATCATGATCGCGATCGTCGTCGACGCGCTGCGGGCGGTGCCGCGCAGCTGGAGCGAAGGCGCCGCCGCGCTCGGCGTCAACCGCTGGCGGGTGATCTGGTCGGTCGCGGTGCGCACGGCGCGGCCGGCGATCGCCGCCGCCGCCGTCCTCGCCACCGCCCGGGCGCTCGGCGAGGCGATCATGCTCTCGATGGTCTCCGGCTCGGCGAGCTTCGCGCCGAACCCGATCGATGGCATCACCTTCCTCTTCGAGCCGACGCGGCCGCTCGCCTCGGCCCTGGTCGAGAACGTCGAAGGCCTCACCGTCGTCCCCTTCGGCCAGACCCTCTTCGCCTTCGCCGCGGTGCTGCTCGTCTCCAGCATGTTCCTCTCGCTGGCCGGGTTCGTCGCCAAGCAGTCGATGCGCAGATACGGGGTGCAGCCGTGAACGCGACCGCACAGCGGGCGCCGCTCGGCCGCGCCGCCACGAAGCCCCGCGACAGCGTCCGCGCCTGGCCGCTGCGCGACCAGGTCGGCTACCTGCTCGCCTGGGGCGCCGGCCTGCTGCTGATCGCGATCGCCGGCACGATCGTCGTCTACATGGGGGTGAAGGGCGCGCAGTACTTCGACCCCTCGCTGCTCCTCGAGAGCCCCAACGCGGAAACCGACCAGTCGAAGAGCGGCGGCTTCAAAGACCCGCTGATCGGGACCGCGATGCTGCTGGTGATGTCGACCCTGATCGCGGCCCCGCTGGGGGTGGCGATCGCGGTCTGGCTGACCGAGTACGGCAGGCCGGCCGGCCTCGCCCGCGCGGTCGAATCGGCGATCGAGATCGTCGCCGGCACCCCCTCGATCGTGCTGGCGATGTTCGGCCTGATCCTCTTCCAGGAGTGGTTCGGCTTCCTCACCTTCGACGCCGAAGGCTCCGTCCTCGGTCGCTCCTTCATCGCCGCCTCGGCGATGATGTCGCTGATCGCGCTGCCGCTGGTGGTCGGCGCCACCCGCGAGTCGCTGAACGCGATCCCGCGCCACGTGCGAGAGGCCTCCTACGCGCTCGGCAAGACCAAGGCGGCGACGATCCGCCGCGTGCTGCTGCCCGCCGCGCGGCCGGGGATCGGCACCGGCACCGCGCTGGGCATGGGCCGGGTCGCCGGCGACACGGCGATCGTCATCGTCCTGCTCGGCTCGACCCTGCAGATCATCAACGGCGGCGAGGGCGACCTCTTCGGCCTGCTCAGGGGCACCGGCAGCACCCTGACCAGCTACGTCTACCTCAACTCGCCGGCGGGAGAGGGGCTGGCGCCGGAAAAGGCCTACTTCGCCGCCTTCGTCCTGATGTGCCTGGTGATCGTCCTCAACTTCGTCGTCACGCGCCTGGCGCGGGGGAGGAGGCCGCAGTGGACCCGCTGACCGAGCTCGACCGCCGCGACGAGGACCTGCTGCGCCCGCCGCCCCCGGTGCGCCGCATCCTCGTCGACGAGCAGCCGACCGTGATCAATCCGCCGCCCCCGGGGGCGGGGGTGGGGGGCAACGGTGCGGCCGGGATCGCCGCTTCGCCCTCCGTCCGCCGGGCCGAGCCCAGCGCCGGCCCGAAGATCGAGCGGATGCGGGCCGAAGCGGTCTCGATCGCCTACGGCGAGAAGCTCGCGGTAAGCGAGGTGACGATTCCCGTCCGCCAGGGGGAGGTGCTGGCGCTGATCGGCCCCTCCGGCTGCGGGAAGACGACCCTGTTGCGCTCCTTCAACCGCCTCGTCGAGCTGACGCCGACGGCGGTCCGCGGCGGTCGCATCAGCCTCGACGGCGAGGACATCGACCGGATGGAGGTGACGGCGCTGCGGCGGCGGGTCAGCATGGTCTTCCAGCAGCCCAACCCGTTCCCGATGAGCGTCTTCGACAACGTCGCCTACGCGCTGCGGGAACAGGGCTCGCGACGGCCGCGCAGGGAGTCGCTTCAGGAGCCGGTCGCCGACGCGCTGGTCCGCGCCGGGCTCTGGGACGAGGTCGGTTCGGCGCTGGACCACCCGGCGCTGCGCCTCTCCGGCGGCCAGCAGCAGCGACTCTGCATC
>DASUQZ010000156.1:0-4526 GCA_036280335.1 Solirubrobacterales bacterium | reverse complement strand
GCGTGTTCGAGGATCTGCTCCGGCTCCATCATCGCGTGCATCGGCGTGTCCGCCTCGGCGTAGCGCGACTGGGCGCAGAAGCCGCAGTCCTCGGCGCAGCCGCCGGACTTGGCGTTGACCAGCGAGCACATGTCGGTCGAGTTGCCGAAGTTCTCGACCCGCACCTCCCAGGCGCGTTCGACGAGGGCTTCGATCTCGGCGTGGTCGGTGAGGCGGCCGTAGGCGCGCGCCTCCTCCGGGGTGATCAAGGGGGGCATTGCGGCGCAGCCTAAGAACCGCCCCGGACGCCAGTGTGCCGGTCATTTGAACCGCATAGCGACACAAAAGACCGGCGGACCCCGGTCGGGCTAGCATCGGGCCGATGGAGCGGGCGGTGACGCGACGGCGGCGGGTGGCGGCGGTGACGCTTGCAGCTGCGGCGATCGCGGCTTTCGCCGGGGGCGCATGCTGGGGTTCGGGACATCGGGCGCAGTCGCAACCCGATGTCGCAAGCACGCTTCCTCCGAAGCACCTGGCGGGAGAGCGGATCGTCGTCGGGGTCCAGGGCACCTCCGTGTCGCCGGCGCTGCGGGGGGCGATCCGGGAGGGCAGGGTCTCCGGCGTCGTCCTCTTCGCCGGGAACTTCCCCAGCCGCGCCGCCGGCAAGCGGCTGATCGCCCGCCTGCAGGCGCTGCCGCGACCGCCGAAGCTGCGGGACCCGCTGCTGATCATGGTCGACCAGGAGGGCGGCCTGGTGAAGCGCGTCAGCGGCGCCCCCAGCGCCTCGGCGCGGGAGATGGGCGCCCGCGGCGCATCGTTCTCCGCCCGCCAGGGCCGCCGCACCGCCGAGAACCTGCGCGAGCTGGGGATCAACGTCGACCTCGCGCCGGTGCTCGACGTGGAGCGGCCGGGCGGGGTGATCGCCGAGACGGAACGGAGCTTCGGTTCCACCGCCGCCCGGGTCAGCGCCACCGCCGTTCCCTTCGCCAAGGCGCTGCAGGCCGGCGGCGTGGTCGCGACCGGCAAGCACTTCCCCGGCTTCGGAGCCGCCCGCGAAAACACCGACTTCTCGGTCGAACGGATCGACCTCTCCAAGCAGGAACTGCGGGCGGTCGACGAGAAGCCCTACGCCGCTTTCGAGCAAGCCGGCGGCAAGATGGTGATGCTGAGCACGGCGATCTACCCGGCCTTCTCCGGCGATCCCGCCGCCTTCACCCGCTCGATCGCCACCGGCGAGCTGCGCGGCCGGCTCGGCTTCGAAGGCGTCTCGATCACCGACGCGCTGGAAACTCCGGCGGTCGAAGACTTCGGCGGCACCGCCAGGGTCGCCGTGGCCGGCGCCCGCGCCGGCGCCGACCTGCTGCTCTTCGCGCGCCTCGGCCCGGCCGAGCGGGCCTGGCGGACGCTGGTCGCGAAGCTGCGCGCCGGGAAGTTGGACCGCCCCGAGTTCGAGGAATCGGTCCAGCGCGTGCTCGACCTGCGCGCCGAGCTGCGCCGTTAGCGCGGCTCGGGCACGTCCTCCCGAGCCGCGGCCGGATCGAACACCCGCACCCCGTCGCGCCCCTCGTCCTTCGCCCTGTACATCGCCGCGTCGGCTTCGGAGACGACCGTGGTGACGCTGGAGCGGTGGTCGTCGCCGAACATCGCCACGCCGACGCTGACCGTCACCGGCTCGTTCCCGTCGTCGGCGCGGTACTCCCGGATCTCTCGGGCGATCGCCTCCGCCGCGGTCCGCGCCTCCTCGCGGCTGCAGCGCGGCAGGATCACCGCGAACTCGTCGCCGCCGAGGCGAGCGAGGGTGTCGCTCTCGCGGGTGCGCCGCCGCAGCGTTCCGGCGACCTCCTTGATCAGGCGGTCGCCCGCCGGGTGCCCCGCCGAGTCGTTGACCCGCTTGAAGTCGTCGATGTCGAGGATCAGCAGGGCGCCGGTCGAGCGGTCGCGCCGGCTCCGCGCCATCGCCGCCGCCAGGTCCTCCTCGAAGCGTCGCCGGTTGGCGAGCCCGGTCAGGTCGTCCTGGCTCGCCTGCCGTTCCAGCTCCTGCATCCGTTCGCGGCGGCTCCAGCCGACGATCAGGGAGGCGAGCAGGGCCGCCAGCGAGATCCCCAGCACGGCCAGGGCCACCGGCAGGCTCAGGTCCGGCCCGCCGGAGCGCTGCACGGCCAGGACCCAGGTGCGGTCGGCGATCCGGACCGGCACCGCGGTCGCGTCGTCCAGGTCTCCCGGCGGGCCGAAGGCGAGCTCTCGGTCGACCCGCAGCTGCACGTCGGTCTCCGTGGGCAGGACCGAGAGGGCGGCGTCGGCGACGTCGTCCACTCGGAAGCTGCCGGCGATGAAGCCGGTCAGCGCCCGCCTGCGCTCGGCCGGGGTCCTCGTCGAGGCGCCGTCCCGGTAGATCGGCCGAAAGACGTTGATCCCGGTCCCGCCGATCAGGAGCCTGACCAGCGGCGTCGCCACGGCTTCCCCGCTGTCGCGGGCGTGGCGCAGGGAGCGCGCCCGCAGCGGGTCGGAGCCGAGGTCGAAGCCGCGCACCCTCTCCGGCTCCACGTCGGTGGTCCCGAAGGTGAGGGGAAAGTAGGCGGGGCGTCGCGTCGCCGGCTGCAGCAGCGGCCCGGCGCGGCGTTCGCGGATCTGGAGGTCGAGGCGCCGCTCGTACTCGTCGCGCTCGCCGGCGGGGACGCGGGGAACGTAGGCGGCTCCGTCGAGCGCCCCGTCGCTGACCAGGGTGCGGCCGAGCACCCGGAACTCGCGTCGGTCGATCCTCCTCTGCGTCTGCGCGAACGCCGCCGCGGTGGAGAGCTTGCCGATCGAGAGGGCGGCCACGGCTTCCGCCTGGTGGGCGGCCCGCTCGGCTTCCTCGCGCTGTATCTGGTGGAAGTCGTCGTGGTCGTCGAGGTAGACGAGGACCGCCGCGACCACGGAGCCGAGGCCGATCGCGAGGACCGCGACGATGCCGATCCAGAAGCGCCTACTCATCCGGGCACCGCCGCCAGCGACTCCCACAGGTACAGCGAGGCGAGGCTGCGGTAAGGCCGCCACGGCTCGCCGATCTCCAGCACCCGCTTCGGCGCCGGCATCTCCTCCAGCCCGTACTCGACCTGGATCGCTTTTCGGATGCCGAGGTCGCCGCCGGAGAGGACGTCGGGACGTTCGAGGTGGAAGAGCAGGAACATCTCGGCGGTCCACCGACCGAGGCCGCGGACGGCGACGATCTCCTCGATCACCTCCTCGTCGGCGAGCTGGTCGAGCCGGTCGAGCTCGAGCTCGCCGCTGAGGACGTGGGAGGCGAGGTCGCGGACGTATTCGGTCTTGCGGCCGGAGAGGCCGGCGGCGCGCAGGTCCTCCTCCTTCGCTTCCAGCAGCTGCTCCGGCGACGGCGTCGCTCCCCCGAACAGGTCGATCACCCGCAGGTAGATCGTCCGCGCCGCTTTGGTCGAGAGCTGCTGGCCGACGATCGCCCGCAGCAGGGCGCCGTAGGCGTCGTTCGGGCGCTCCTCATTGCGCCGCTGCAGCCGCGTCGCGATGTCGATCTCCCCGACCCGCGCCATAAGCGCCGCCATCGTCGGGTCGGAGGCGGCCAGGACCTTGCGCGCCTTCGCGCTCACCGTCCCGTCCAGCGGGGCTTGCGCTTCTCGGCGAAGGCGCGGATTCCCTCGCGGAAGTCCTCCGAGGAGAAGCAGGATTCGCGCAGGACGACGAGGCCGGTCTCCTGCTGCTCGGTCAGTTCGGGATTGGCGTTGAGGAGGTCGATCGCGTGCTTGTTGCCGCGCATCGAGAGCGGCGCGTTCGCGGCGATCGCGGCGGCCAGCGCGACCGACTCGCGCTCGACCTCCTCGTCGGCGACGACCTCGTTGACGAGGCCGATCCGCTCCGCCCGCTCGGCGCCGAGGTTGCGCCCGGTCAGGAAGAGATCCTTGGTGGCGGCGAGGCCGACGACGTCGAGGAACTTGCGCAGCCCGGTGTGGCCGTAGATCAGCCCCAGCTTCGCGGGTGGCATCCCTAGCTTGGCGCCGGCCGCGCAGAGCCGCAGGTCGCAGGTGATCGCCAGCTCCAGGCCGCCGCCGAGGCAGTGGCCGTTGATCGCCGCGACCGTCGGCCAGGGGTGATGGGCGATCGCCTCCATTGCCGCGTGGAAGGGATGGGCGACCAGCGCCTCGGCGTCGCGCTCGAAGGTCTCGTCGGGGATCCCGGCGATGTCGTAGCCCGCCGAGAACAGCGGCGGGGCGCCGGTGATGAGGACGCAGCGGTTCTCGATGCCGCGGTCGAGCTGGGGGAGGACCTCGGCGATCGCGTCGAGGATCTCGTGGTCGAGGGCGTTGCGCCGCTCCGGGTTGGAGATCGTCAGCCGGGCGACCGCCTCGGCCGGCCGGTCGAGGAGGAGCTTCCCACCCGCGAGCCGCTCGTCCACGTTCTTACTCCAGCACCACCAGGACGTCGCCTTCGCTGACGGACTGGCCCTCCTCGCAGCGGATCTCCTTGACGACGCCGTCGTCTTCGGCCTCGACCGGGATCTCCATCTTCATCGACTCGAGGATGACGACGGTGTCGCC
>DASUQZ010000155.1:0-2489 GCA_036280335.1 Solirubrobacterales bacterium | reverse complement strand
GCCACAACACGCGGCTTCAAGCACCCCGGCGGTATGGAAAGACGAGCCTCCTGATGGCGGTGCGGGAGGAGGCTGAGAAATCGGGGTTCCGATGCGTCTACGTCGACTTTCTCCTGGCCACGACTCCAGCCGAGGTCTCTCGTCGCATCGAGGAGGCATATGTCTCGGCGCTGAAGGGGGCCATGGGTCAGGCCTTCGAGAGAATGCGAAGAAGCTGGCGGGCTCGGGTCAAGCTGGCACCCGGCGGGGTGGGGGGCGAGCTCGAGTACGGAGGCAGTAGTGCCGCTGTGCAGCGACTGGCGGATCTTCTCGACCTTCCCCGCAAGGTCTTCGACGCGACCGGGGAGAAGACGATCGTCGTCTTCGACGAGTTTCAGGACTTCCTCAGGGCCGAGGGCGATCTCGACGGCTTGCTGCGCAGCAAGATCCAGTTCCATCGGGACGCAGCGAGCTACATATTCTCGGGCTCTGAACAGGCGCTCCTGGAGCAGTACTTCAACACGCGGGGGAGGCCGCTGTTCGACCAGGCACGCCCGATTTACCTCGGTCCGCTGGCCGATGCCGACCTCGGGGATTTCATCGCCACCCGCTTTTCCGAAACCGGTAAGAAGGCCGGGGCGGGACTGGATCTGCTCCTTGCTCTCGTGCGCGGTCACCCGCAGCGGGCGATGCTGGTCGCCCACCACATGTGGGAGTGCACCGCCCGAGGTGGAGAGGCGGATGAGGACGTCTTCGACGACGCGATGGCGCAGATCGATCGTGAGACCAAGGAGCGTTTCGAGGGGACGTGGCAGGCGCTGGCCGCCACCGCGAACAAGAGGCGTGTGTTGAAGGCCCTCGCCTTGAGCAGCGAGTCGCTTTACAACCAGCGAACTCTGCGGGCCTTCGGGTTGGACAAGGGGAAGGCCAGGTCGGGCGAGAAAGGTCTGATCCGCGAAGGAGAGGTCGTACGGATCGAGGGCAGCTCGGTTCTCGTGGATCCGCTGCTCGAACGTTGGGTCCAGCTCAACGACGGCGCGCCCAACGCCTTCTGAGCCTTTTATCGTCGGCCGCCGCCGCCCCCCCGGTTCAGCACCATCGCGCAGTAGCCGGCGGCGATCTCGGTGGGGGAGAGGCGGCCGTTCGGTCGCACCCACTGCGGGGTGTAGTTGACCATCCCCAGCAGGGCGAGGAGGGAGAGGCGGCGGTCGGCGAAGGTCATCGAGCCGTCGGCCTCGCCGCGGGCGAGGACCTCGTCGAGGATCTTCTCGAAGGCCTGGCGCTGGGAGCGGATGCGGCGCCAGCGGCGCTGGCGCTCGATCGCCTGGCGCTCCTGGGTGAAGACGAGCATGTGGTGGCGGTGCGCGACGACGTGGGAGACCCAGGCCTCGACCAGCGCCCGCAGCTGCTCGACCGGGGGAGCGTCCTCGGCGACGATCTCCCGCGCCCGCTCCAGCAGCGGCTCCAGCAGCTCGTCGCAGATCGCGATCAGCAGGTCGTCCTTGCCCTCGATGTAGTGGTAGAGCCCGCCGGCCGCGAGCCCGGTCGCCTCGGTCAGCTCGCTCATCGAGGTGCCGTCGTAGCCGCGCTCGGCGAAGAGCCTGGCGGCGGTGGCGACGACTTCGCGGCGGCGCGCGTCGTAGCGGGCGCGCAGCGCCGGGCGGGTGGGGGGAGAGGGGACGGGCATCGGGGATCAAGGTAGCGCAAAAACCGAATCAATCCTCTAACTTCGAACGCCGATTCGGTATCTTGTCGGGATGGACTTCGACCTCGGCGACGAGCACCGCCTGATCCAGCGCACCGTCCGCGACTTCGCCACCCAGGAGGTCGCGCCGGTCGCCGAGGAGCTCGACCGCGAGAAGCGCTTCCCCTACGAGATCGTCGCCCGGCTTGCCGAGCTCGGCCTGATGGGAATCCCGTTCCCGCAGGAGTACGGGGGCGGGGGCGGCGACTCGCTCGCCTACGCGCTCGCCGTCGAGGAGCTGACCCGGGTCGACTCCTCGGTCGCGATCACCCTCTGCGCCCACACCTCGCTCGGCACCCAGCCGGTCTACCTCTTCGGCTCAGACGCCCAGAAAGAAGAGTGGCTGCCGCGGCTCACCTCGGGCGAGATCCTCGGCGCCTTCGGGCTGACCGAGCCGGAGGCCGGCTCCGACGCCGGCAACGTCCGCACCAAGGCGCGGCTCGACGTCGGCGAATGGGTGATCGACGGCGCCAAGCAGTTCATCACCAACGCCGGCACCGAGATCTCCGGCCTCGTCTGCATCACCGCCCGCACCGGCCCCGAGGAGATCTCCAACCTGATCGTCCCCAACGGCACCCCCGGCTACGAGCAGGGCGAGCCCTACCGCAAGATGGGCTGGAACGCCTCCGACACCCGCCCGCTCACCTTCACCGACTGCCGGGTGCCCGAGACCCACCTGCTCGGCCCGCGCGGGATGGGCTTCCGCCAGTTCCTCCAGGTGCTCGACATCGGCCGCATCGGCGTCGCCGCGATGGGCGTCGGCCTC
>DASUQZ010000154.1:0-7964 GCA_036280335.1 Solirubrobacterales bacterium | reverse complement strand
GCCGAAGATCGCCCGCCGCCTGCGCACCCTCAACGACGTCGGCCTCGGCTACATCCGCCTCGGCCAGCCGGCGACCACCCTCTCCGGCGGCGAGGCGCAGCGGGTCAAGCTCGCCACCGAGCTCTCCAAAGTCGCCACCGGGGAAACCCTCTACATCCTCGACGAGCCGACCACCGGGCTGCACTTCGCCGACGTGCAGCGGCTGCTCGACGTCCTCGGCCGCCTCGTCGACGCCGGCAACAGCGTCGTCGTCATCGAGCACAACCTCGACGTGATCAAGACCGCCGACTGGCTCGTCGACCTCGGGCCGGAGGGCGGCGAAGGCGGCGGCGAGATCGTCGCCACCGGCACCCCCGAGGAGGTAGCCGCGGTGAGCGGCTCCTACACCGGCCGCTTCCTCGCCGAGCTGGTCGAGCCGGCGAAGCCGAAGCGACGTCGTTCTTCGAAGCGCGAGCCCGTGGCCGCCTAGCTGCGGCTCCCTGCCTGCGCGAGGACGGTCCTGACGTTCTCGCGGTGGACGCGCTCGTAGGGCTCGAAGTGGTGCAGGTCGCCCGCCGCCAGCTGCGGGGCGAGCAGTTCTCGGAGTGACCGGTCACGCAGCTGCGGCTCGTCGGGCATCCGCTGCAACAGGCGGATGTAGTCCTGGGTGGCGCGGATCAGACCGGGGCCGTAGCCGTTCGCGTCGATCAGCCCGGGTGAGCCGTGACTTGGAAGGACGGCGACGGGGTCGAGCTCGAGCAGGCGGTCGAGGTCGCGCAGGTGCGCGTCGAGGTTCTCGGGCTCCTCGACGTAGGTGACCGTGTCCTCGACCGTGTCGCCGGCGAGCAGCAGCCGCTCTGCGGGGTCCCAGAGGACGGCGGCGTCGTCGCTGTGGACGTTCACGTGGATCGCCTCCAGCTTCCGCTCCCCGACCCGCAGCTCGGTCCGCTCCTCGAAGGTGCCGGTGGGGAGGACCAGCGGGCAGATGCCGGGCGGCCCCTCGTGCCGGCCCTCTTCGATCGCCTCGCGGTGCTCGGCCAGCAGTTCCGCGGTGCGGGCGGTGGCGAGGATCTCGCAGTCGCGGAAGGCGGTGTTGCCGGCGACGTGGTCGAGGTGCCAGTGGCTGAGCAGGACGGTGAAGCGGGTCACTCCCTCGGCCTCCAGGGCGGCGCGGACCCGGCGCCCGTGCTCGGGCGTGGTGTGGGTGTCGTAGACGAGCGCGTCGGTGCCCTCGACCACGGCAAAGCTCGCGGTCCCCAACGCCAGGCCTCCCTCGTCGATCCAGTTCGGCCGGGGGGCGAAGCGGTACCCCGCGACCCGCCCGTCGTAGAAGGCGAGGACGCCGGGGGCGGGGTGGAGGGTTCGCAGGCGCGTCGCCGCCGCCTCGTTGGGTCGAGCGGGCATCGACTCAGCGGGAGACGAGGAGGGAGGCGCCGATCGCGCCGCCGAGGTCGCCGAGCGAGGCCACCCGCACCGCCGGCGGGCGTTCGTCGAGGAAGAGGTGCTTGCCCATCTCCGCCGTCAGCGGGTCCATCAGCCGCTCGCCGAAGCGCACGCCCAGCCCGCCGCCGAGGATCACCGCTTCGACGTCGAGCAGGTTGACGGCCGAGGCGATTCCGGTTCCCAGCGCCTCGATCGCGCGCTCGATCAGGTGCTCGGCGAGTTTGTCGCCGTGGTCCAGCGCCCGCTCCCAGATGCCGCTGGTCAGCCGCGGTTTGCCGTGCTTCTCCATCAGACGGAAGAGGTCCGTCTTGTGGCCCTCCTCGTGCTGGCGCCGCGCCTCGGCTTCCATCGCTGAGCGCCCCGCGTATGCCTCCAGGCAGCCGCGGCGGCCGCAGGGGCACTTGGCGCCGCCGCGCTTGACGACCATGTGGCCGATCTCCCCGGCGGCGCCGCGGCCGAGCCAGGGCCGGCCGTCGAGGACGAGGCCGCCGCCGACGCCGGTCCCCCAGAAGACGCCGATCAGGCTTTCGAACTCGCGCCCGGCGCCGAGCTGGAACTCCGCTTCGGTCGCGACCTGGACGTCGTTGCCGACGCGGACCTCGGTCCCGAGCGCGTCGCGCAGCGTTGCGGCCAGGGGGAAGCTTCCCTCCCAGCCGGGGAGGTTCTTTGCGGAGGAGACGACCCCGGTCTTCCCGTCCGCGTCGCCGGGGGAGCCGACGCCCACTCCCGCCAGCGCGGAGGTCTCCACGCCCGCTGCCTGCGCCGCCTCGCGCAGCGCCTCGGCCATCGCCTCGGCCACGTCCGCTGGACCGCCGCTGGTCGGCGTCGGCCGCCGCGCCTGCCCGCGCACCTCGTCCCGCCCGTCGACGATCGCCGTCTGGATCTTGGTGCCGCCGAGGTCGATGCCGCCGCGCAGATCCGCCACGCCTGCGAGTCTACGGCCGATGAAGGGCTGGAGGCTCTGGTGGGCGAAGCGGCGCTGGTATGACCGCAATCGCCGGTTCTTGCGGCGGTGGCGGATCAACCGCCACGCGGCGCGGGGCGGGTTCTACGTCCGCCATCCCGTCGAGGGAGAGGTGCTGGAGGCCCTCGACGAGGGGCGGCTGACCATCGGCGAGGGGACGCTGCTGGAGCCGGGCTGCTGGCTGACGCTGGCACCGGGGGCGCGGATCGAGATCGGCGCCGGCTGCTTCCTCAACCGCAACACGATGATCGCCGCCCAGGAGAGCGTCAGGATCGGCGACCACACGATGTTCGCCAACGGCTGCTTCGTCGGCGATGCCGAGCACCGCTACGACGACCCGACCCAGCCGATCACCTTGCAGGGGTTCACCTCCAAGGGGCCGGTCGAGATCGGCGCCAACTGCTGGTTCGGCGTCAACTGCGCGGTCACCAGCGGCGTCAGCATCGGCGATCGCTGCGTGATCGGCGCCAACTCGGTCGTCAACAAGGACGTCGAGGGCGGCACGATCGCCGCCGGCGCCCCCGCGAAGCCGATCCGCAAGATCGAGTTTCGCCCCTGACGTTTCTGAGGAGACGGGGTCTTATCGACCCGTCAGCTCAGACACCCCCGCGGGGCGGGGGTAAAAGCGCGCTTTCCGTTCCTTTTGTCACAGAGGCGCTACGAAGCGTGCCTATAATTTCGCTTGTTGGCCGTGACCCCCTGGGCATGGACCTATGACCACGAATCTCCTCACCGATACCTCGCGTCCCCCGGCGGCCGCCCGCGCGCTGCGCACGAAGGCCGAGCTCCGCGCTGCCGTGGCCGCGGCCAGGCGCGAGGGGCAGACCGTCGGCCTGGTCCCGACGATGGGGTACCTGCACGAGGGCCACCTCTCCCTGATCCGCGCTGCCCGCGCCGAATGCGACCTGGTGGTGATGAGCCTCTTCGTCAACCCGACCCAGTTCGGCCCCGGCGAGGACCTCGAGCGCTACCCGCGCGACGAGGAGCGCGACCTGCGCCTGGCCGCCGAAGCGGGCGCCGACCTCGTCTTCGCCCCCCCGGTCGAGGAGGTCTACCCCAACGGCCCTGGCACCGCCACCCACGTCGAGGTCAGCGGCCACCTCACCGAGGTCCTCGACGGCGACCCGTCCCGTCGCGGCCCCGCCCACTTCCGCGGCGTCACCACCGTCGTCGCCAAGCTCTTCAACGTCGTCGATCCCGACGTGGCCTACTTCGGCCAGACGGACGCCCAGCAGGCGGTCGTCATCCGCCGCATGGTCCGCGATCTCGACTTCCCGGTACGGATCGAGGTGCTGCCCACCGTGCGCGAGCCCGACGGCCTGGCGATGAGCTCGCGCAACGCCTACCTGGAGCCGGAGGACCGCGAGCGGGCGACGGCGCTCTCCCGCGCCCTCGACGCCGCCGAGCGCGGCGCCCGGGCCGGCTCGCTGGGCATGGGCCTGGAGGCCGCCCGCCGCGAGCTCGCCGACGCCGGGATCGAGCCCGAGTACCTGGAGGCCCGCGACGCGGAGACGCTCGAGCCCGTCCACGCGCTCGAGGGCCGACCCGTCCTCGTCGCGGTCGCCGCCCGCGTCGGCGCCGCCCGCCTGATCGACAACGTCTTGATCCAGCCCCACGAACCGCACATCGACGAGCCGCACACCGACACCTAGCCCGCGAAAGGGGAGCCAGTGCAAAGACAGATGCTGAAGTCGAAGATCCACCGGGCGACGGTGACCGACTGCGACGTCGACTACATCGGCAGCATCACGATCGACACCGAGCTGATGGCCGGCGCCGACCTGATCACCAACGAGCAGGTCCACGTCTGGGACGTCGACAACGGCTCCCGCTTCGTCACCTACGTGATCGACGGCGCGCCAGGCTCGGGGACGATGCAGGTGAACGGCGCCGCCGCCCACCTGGTCGAGCCCGGCCACAAGATCATCGTCGCCTCCTTCGGCGCCTACGACGAGAAGGACATGGAGCGCTACTCGCCGATCGTCGTCCACGTCGACGACGACAACAAGGCGATCGCCGTCGACAGCCACCCGGAGGTGCTCCTCAAATGAGCTCCGGAGGCCGCTCCCACACCGCCCCCCAGGAGGGGGCCCGCCAGCCGGTGACCCTGCCGCGCCTGGTCGAGATGAAGGCCGCCGGCGATCCGATCGTGATGGTCACCGCCTACGACTACCCCTCGGCGACCGTCGCCGAGGCGGCCGGCGTCGACATCGTCCTCGTCGGCGACTCAGCGGCGATGGTGGTGCTCGGCTACGAGGGCACCGAGCCGGTCTCGATGGACGAGATGGTCGTGCTCGGCAAAGCCGTCCGCCGCGGGCTGAAGACGCCGCTGATGGTCGGCGACATGCCGATGGGCAGCTACGAGGCCAGCAACGAGGAAGCGGTCAAGAACGCCCAGCGCCTGGTCAAGGAGACCGGCTGCCAGGCGGTCAAGCTCGAGGCCGGCGGCGTCGTCGTCGAGCGCGCCCGGGCGATCGTCAACTCCGGCATCCCGGTGATGGGGCACGTCGGCCTCAC
Organism: Solirubrobacterales bacterium; assembly: GCA_036280335.1. Lineage (GTDB taxonomy): Bacteria > Actinomycetota > Thermoleophilia > Solirubrobacterales > 70-9 > VAYN01. The sequence continues at coordinate 3,061 of DASUQZ010000154.1, read as the reverse complement.
CCCGCAGACCGCCACCGCCCTCGGCGGCTACAAAGCCCAGGGCAAGTCCGCCCAGGGCGCGATCAAGCTGCTCGAGGACGCGCTCGCCCTGCAGTCGGTCGGCTGCTTCGCGATCGTCTTCGAGGCCGTTCCGGACGCGATCACCGCCGAGATCGTCTCCCGCCTCGAGGTGCCGACGATCGGGATCGGCGCCGGCCTCGGCACCTCCGGCCAGGTCCTCGTCTTCCACGACCTGCTCGGGATCACCACCGGCCGTATGGCGAAATTCGTCAAGCGCTACGCCGACGTCCACGACACCATGGTCGAGGCGGTCAGGCGCTACGGCGACGAGGTCCGAAGCCGCAAGTTCCCCGAACCCGAGCACGTCTACAGCGTCGAGCCGCCCGAGCTCGAGGAGTTCCGCCGCTATCTCAACGAGGAGAGCCTGGCAAGCGCCAAGGGCTGGGAGTGGGAGCCGCTGCCGTAGAGGTCGCGGAGAATCCCGGTCGCCGCGCTCGGCGAGCTCAGCGTCTGGATCTCGCCGAGGCATCGGTAGAAGTCCTCGAGGCCCTCGCTGCCGGTGGTCTCGATCTGGCAGAGCCTCGCCCTGAACTCCGGACCCGCTAGCGGGACCTCGCCGACCCCCGGCAGGGGGATCGACAGGGCCCCGCTCCAGGTGGCCGGGCTGCCGGTGCGCTTCCGGTAGGAGGCCGCGCCGCTGAAGGGCCTCGGCGGCTTGACCTCGACCGTCGCGGGCTCATGCCCCTTGCGGCTGAACTCGAGCATCGGGCCTTCGGCCAGTTCGGAGGCGCGGCGCATGATCCGCACCCGGCCGTGGCGCTCGTGGACGCTGCCGGAGATGATGCCGAAGAGGACTTCCGAGTCGATCCCGAACCCGAATGCGCCGAAGGAGATGGTCCTGCCGCCGCTGTGGGCGCGGGCGGAGAACAGGTTGGCTTCGATCTGGAATCGGGGTCTGCGCTTCTTGCCCTTCTTCTTCTTCGACGGTTTCTTCTCCCGTTGCTTGCAGACGGTCCTGAAGGTGCGCTCCACCGCGGCGCCGCCCTTGCGGGTGAAGACCCCGGCCACCTTCTCCTCTCCCTCGAAGTCGACGATCCCCTGGAAGCGCCCCGTCATTTCCACCGGTTCCCTGCCGCGGCAGTTGTCGCGATGCAGGAGCTTCCTCAGCAGCGGCGGGTAGAGGGGACGGACTTCGTCGAGGTCCATGCGGATGTCGACGCGGCCGAACGGCCCGAAGTCCGCTTTGAGGAGGCGGCTGCTCGCTCGCCCCGCGACCCGGTAGCGGACCGACGTCGCGCCGCGTTCGGCGATCAGGTAGATCTGACGGTGGCCTTCGGCGGACACTTCCAGCGACCAGCCGTCCCTGTCCGGGAGCCGGACCTGCAGGAAGAAGCTCCCGGGCCGGACCTTGTAGTCGGGTTTGGCTCCCGCTGCCGCCGGCATAGCCAGGAGCGCCGCCAGCACGCACAGCAGAAGCACCCCGTGTCCCCGTGCCTTCATCGGGCGCAGAGTATTCGAGTAAGGGGAACCCGACTGTTGCCGCCGGATCCGGGTTGGGGCGAACTACGATTGGCCTGGATGCCGATCTACGAGTTCGAGTGCGAGGAGTGCGGGGGTCGCTTCGAGGAGCTGGTCGCTGCCGGGGAGGCCGCGGCCTGCCCGACGTGCGGGTCGGAGCGGACCCGGCGGCTGCTCTCCGAGGTCGCGCCGCCGAGTCGGCAGCCGCGCGGCGCCAAGGTCCGCTCCGGCGAATCGCAGCGCCGCGAGCGCGAGGCGGCCCGCCAGGATCGGCTGGCGGAGTCGCGCAAGCGGCGGGCGCTGGGGGAGAAGCCGTGAGCCTGAGCGCCGAGGAGCGGCGGGAGAAGCTGGTCGAGCTCTACAAGGAGGTGCAGCGCTGCACCCGCTGCCCGCTCCACGAGACGCGCACGAAGGCCGTCTTCGGCGCCGGCAACGCCGACGCGGACCTGATGTTCGTCGGGGAGGCGCCGGGGGCCGAAGAGGACCGGCAGGGCCTGCCCTTCGTCGGCCGCGCCGGCCAGCTGCTGAACCAGATGCTGGAGGAGATCGGCCTCGCCCGCGACGACGTCTTCATCGCCAACGTCCTCAAGTCGCGCCCGCCCGGCAACCGCGACCCGCAGCCGCTGGAGATCGAAGCCTGCAAGCCCTACCTCTTCGAGCAGGTGCGGCTGATCGAGCCGCGGGTCGTCTGCACGCTCGGCAACTTCTCCACCAAGCTGCTGACCGGCAGTCCGACCGGGATCACCAGGGTGCGCGGCACGCCCCAGGTCCACGAGCTCGGCGGCCGCGCGGTCTACCTGCTGCCGCTCTTCCATCCCGCCGCCGCCCTCCGCACCCCCGCGGTGAAGGAGACGCTGCGGGCCGACTTCGCGACGATCCCGGAGCTGCTGCGGCGGCCGCTGCCGAGCCCGGCGCCGAGCGCGGAGGAGCTGGCCGAGGCCGAGGAAGAGGGCGGCACCACGCCGCCGCCCCCGAGCGACCAGCTGGGCTTCTTCGGGTAGCTGCCGCGCCGCCTGCCGATGGAGACGGTCGAGACGAACAGCCCCGCCCAGACCGAAGCCCTGGGCGCCCGCATCGCTGAGCGACTGGAGGCGGGCGACGTCGTCCTCCTCTCCGGGGACCTCGGCACCGGCAAGACGACCCTGGTCCGCGGCGCCTGCCGGGCGCTCGGCTTCGACGGCCCCGTCACCTCGCCCACCTTCACGATCGGCCAGCGCTACGAGGGCGGCCGCCTGCCGGTCTCCCACCTGGACCTCTACCGGCTGCAGACCCTCGAGGGGGAGGACCCGGCCCTGCTCGACGACTACCTGGGCCCCGCCGGGGTCGCCTTCGTCGAGTGGCCGGGCGCCGGCGCCGGTCGCCTCGGACGCCCCGCTCTCGAGGTGCGGCTCGCCCACGTGGACGAGGAGCGGCGGCGGATAGAAGTCGGGTGGTAGGGGTAGCCGGGAGCGCAGCGAAACGCGTCCAGGCGTGTTCTGAGAAAAGCGCGCCCAGTAGCATCGGCGCTCGAAATCGATCTAGAAAGGCAAGGACGGGATGAAGG
>DASUQZ010000153.1:0-2093 GCA_036280335.1 Solirubrobacterales bacterium | reverse complement strand
TGGCGGTCTTGCGGAAGCGCTTCTTGGCGCCGGAATGGGTTTTCATCTTCGGCATCGGGTCCGCTATTGAAGCAGACAGGGGCCTCCCTCACATTTCCGTCAAGTCCGCGTCGGATTCTTGCCATACGCTGGCGCCGCGATGCGCATCCTCTACGTGGTCGGAACGCGACCGAATTTCGTCAAGACCGCGCCCGTGATCGGCGCCCTGCGCGAGCGCCATCCCGAGGGCCGCCACGCGATCGTCCACACCGGGCAGCACTACGACCGCCTGATGTCCGAGGTCTTCCTCGAGGAGCTCGGAGTGCCGGCCCCCGACTTCATGCTCGAGGTCGGCTCGGGCAGCCACGCGGCGCAGACGGCGCGGACGATGGAGCGCCTGGAGCCGGTGCTGGCGGAGGAGCGGCCGGACCTGGTGATGGTCCCCGGCGACGTCAACTCGACCCTGGCGGCAGCGCTGACGGCGGTGAAGATGGGCATCCCCGTCGCCCACATCGAGTCCGGCCTGCGCAGCTTCGACATGACGATGCCGGAGGAGGTCAACCGCATCGTCGCCGACCGCTTCGCCCGGTGGCTCTTCCTCCACAGCGACGAGGCGAGCGAGAACCTGCGCGCCGAAGGCATCCCCGGCGAGCGCATGCACATGGTCGGCAACACGATGATCGACACGCTGGTGGCCCTGCAGGACCGCATCCGCGCCGCCGGCAGCGCCGCGCGCCTCGGCGTCGACCCCGGCTCCTACGTGCTCGTCACCCTCCACCGCCCCGCCCTCGTCGACGGGCCGCTGCTCGGCGAGACCGTCGCCCGGCTCGCCGCCCTGGCGCGGGAGATGCCGGTCGTCTTCCCGGTCCATCCGCGCACGCGCAAGATGATGGAGGGGCTGGAGCCCGACGCCCCCGGCCTGCTCCTCACTGACCCGCTCGGCTACCTCGACTTCCTCTCGCTCGTCGCCGACGCCCGCGCCGTCCTCACCGACTCCGGCGGCATCCAGGAGGAGACGACCTACCTCGGCGTCCCCTGCTTCACCCTGCGCGACAACACCGAGCGGCCGGTGACGATCCGCGCCGGCACCAACACCCTGCTCGGGCTCGACCCGGCGGCGATCGCCGGTATCCCCCGGGCACTGGCGGAGCGAGGCGAGGCGCCGCCGGAGCCGCCGCCGCTCTGGGACGGCCACGCCGCCGAGCGGATCGCCGACGTGATCCTGGCCTGACCCCCTGCCCGAGGATCAGGACCCGGCGGAGGCGTCCGACTCGTCCGCGGCGTCGGCCTGCTCGGCACCGGCGATCTTGTCGACCTCTTTGCTGGGGCCCAGCAGCATGCTCATATTGCGCCCTTCCTGCAGCGGCGCCGACTCGATCGTCGCCAGCCCGTCGAGGTCCTCGTAGAGCTTCTGCAGCAGGTCGCGGCCGCGCTCGGGATGGGCCTGCTCACGACCGCGGAACATGATCGTCACCTTGACCTTGTCGCGGTGCTTGAGGAAGCGTTCCACGTGACCCTTCTTGGTCTGGTAGTCGTGGTCGGCGATCTTCGGGCGCAGCTTGATTTCGCGGACGTTGACCTGCTGCTGGTGCTTGCGGGCGGCCTTCTGCTTCTGCTCTTGTTCATATTTGTACTTCGAGTAGTCGAGCAGACGGGTCACCGGCGGCTTCGAGTTGGGCGCCACCTCGACCAGGTCGAGGTTCGCGTCCTGGGCTTTCTTCAGCGCCTCGCTGGTGTCGACGATCCCCAGCTGCTCGCCGTCGGCGCCGATCAGGCGCACCTGCGGGACCCGGATCCGCTCGTTGATCCGGGTGGTGTCGCGCTCTGGAGGGCGCCGATCGAACCTGCGCGGGACCGGCACTATCGGAGGCGGGACTTCAAGAGGTCGAAACGGTAGGCGGGCACAGGGCGCTCAGCGGCGGCGGTTGTTTTTCGTGCCTGCGATCAAGTTCGCCGCAGTATAGAGACAGAACGGCCCCCGCGTGAAGCGGTCGCTCAACGGTCCGCTACCTCGGCCTCGATGCGGGCCGCGAAGTCGCCCAGCGACATCTCCCCAAGGTCGCCCTCGGCGCGGGAGCGGACCGAGACCCCCCCGGTCTCCTCCTCGCGGTCGC